>DRJZ01000001.1 GCA_011052015.1 Acidiferrobacteraceae bacterium
TAAACAGTGTTCAAATAGCTGAAATTCTGCTAAAAGAGTATTTATTGCCGTAGGTTAGTTGCTTTTTGTAAAGGGTATTCATAATATACAGTTCTAACTAACAGACTTATAAGCATTTTTTGTTATTAAACATGGTTAATACGCCCAAGGTCTGCCGGGGAGACGGCCTGGGGCGGTGTCGCTGGATGCCGCTCAGTGTTGCTTTCCTGATGTTATTGACAACCTCAGCCGCCCACGCCCTTGGCTTGGGGCGGCTGGACGTGCGTTCTGCCCTGGACCAAAATCTCGTCGCCGCCATCCCCCTTATCGCGGTCAATGATAAGGAGCGTAGAACCCTTGAAGTCAAATTGGGTAGCCGTGAGCAATTTTCCAAGGCCGCCATCCCACGGCCATCCTTGCTGACCCGAATCAAGTTCGAGGTCAAACGCCTTCCAGATGGGGGCGACGTTATTAAGCTTACCAGTGGAACGCCCATAAAAGAGCCGTTTCTGCATTTTTTGATACAGCTGGAATGGGCGGGGGGTCGCCTAGTTAAGGAATTTACCACCTTACTTGATCCCCCCCACTATTTAGAGGGCCAGTCTCCCGAGGTGACGAGTCCACGCCTGGATCCTGTAGCGCCCGGTGCCCAGGAACCTGATGCCAAGACCCAGCCCTACATCGCGCCAACCCCGATCACGCCGCAATCTCCAACTCCGGTGATTGGACCTATGGAATTACTGGGTCCGCCTGAAGTGGGACAAGGCGCCTCCCCAGTATATGACGAGGCGCCCATCGAAAATGATTCTGCTGAGGCGAAGGCGCCTGAATTAGTTGGGGCGGTGCCAGCCCAGGTGGGCCCTACCAAACGAGGTGATACCCTCTGGGGCTATAGCCGGTCCCTCAAAGCCGGTCTGGGTGCCAATGAATACCAGATCATGTTGTCATTGCTACGCGAAAATCCGGATGTTTTCGTGGCCAACAATATACACAGAATGCGCGTCGGTAAGATACTCAAGGTGCCGTCGCCTGAAGTGGTACAAGCTATATCTCCTGCCGATGCCCGTGCCACCTACAAGGCCCAATTAGATGCCTGGCAGGATTATAAATCCAGGTTTACCCAACCCGGCAAACTCCTTACTCAACCGAGTGGTCCTGGCCCAGACAAAGACACCGCTATTGATAAACCTCAGGCCAAGTCGTCGGCCAGGGTGCCCGAGCCCAAGGCCGCCAAGTCCAGCGCTACCGGGGTCATCAAAGAGCAAGCCAAGCCCACCGCTAAGAAAAAGGCAGGTAGCGAAGAAAAAGATCTGCTGAAGATTGTGCAGGCCACTCTCGATTCCGAGAAGTCGGCTTCTGCCACTGCCCCAGGTACTGCCGCTGATGCGGTAAATGAAAAGGCGGTCCTGCGGAATAAGATTACTACCCTCGAAGAAGCCATGTTGTCTGGAGAGCTTGAGAATAAGGAGCTCACCGAACGACTCAAGCTATTGGAAGAACAAGTCGCCAATGCCCAGCGCCTGATCGAAATGCAAAATACAGATTTGGCCTTGGCTCAGAAGAAGGCGGCACAAGATCAGCAGGCTGCAGAGCAGGCAAAGATCGATGCCCAAAAGCAGACTGCAGAGCAGCAAAAGGCCCTTGAAGACAAGCAGGCCATGGAACGGCAGCGCCTGTTAGACCAACAAAAACTGGTGGGGCAGCAACGCCTAGCGGCGGAGCAACAGGCTGTGGAGGCGCAACGCCAACTCGAAGAGAAGCAGACTACCGAACGTCAGCGCTTGCTGGCACAGCAAAAAGCCACCGAGCAACAGCAGGCGGTCCAGGAACCTGCAGTTGTGGCGGCCCCCATCCAGCCCATCGCTAAGCCCAAACCGATATCTACGCCTAAACCCAAACTTAAGCCGATACCCACAACCCAACCGGTACCCCAAGGTGATTTTGTGAGTGAGTTGTTGCAGCCGATACTCGATAGCTTTGGAATGAGTTCAATGGTTTTGGTGGGCGCAGGGGGCGGAATCATCCTAGTGGTTGTTGTCGCCATGTGGATGATTAGGCGCAGGCGTTCCATTGCCGAGTTTGAAGACAGTATATTGTCCGGTAGTGCCTTGGATTCGCGCACCCATACCACGCCGTCGGAGCAGGTGTCAGGGGGTACAGACACATCATTCTTAAGTGATTTTGGTGTGCCAGGCATGGGTAGCATGCATGCGGATGAGGTGGACCCCTTGGCCGAAGCAGAAGTCTATTTGGCCTATGGGCGTAGCGAGCAGGCCGAAGAAGTATTGCGCGAAGCGGCCAATAAACATCCGGATCGGCCCGAGATAAAGATCAAGCTGCTCGAAATATATGAAGACCGCAAGGACCTCAATGCCTTTGAAACATTGGCGGAAGAGCTTTATCCGGCCCAGGGCGCAGCGGGTGATCCCACTTGGGCGCGGGTCGTGGAAATGGGTAAACGCTTAAACCCAGACAATCCATTATTTAGTGGTGAAACGGCAGCGCCGGCAGCGCAAGCTGCGGCACCCTCACCTTCTGAAGAAGACAATGGATTGCAGCCGTTCCAGGCCCCGGATAACAAGGGCTTGGAGCTCGATCTGGATGATTTCCTGGGTCCTGCGGGGACCGACGCGCCAGCCGATATTTCACCAGCTGCAGCTGAAGCCGATGCGGCGTCTGGGATCGATTTTGATGCCACCGGAAAGATGGATACTCTGGATGTCGCCGGCGGTCTGGATGAGACCCCAGCTACTAAGGCCCTGGACCTTACCTCTACGGTTAAGTCAGATGTTTCCGAGATGGGCGCAGTGGAGCTTGCTGACAGCATGCGCCGGGAAGGCGAGCTCAAGATGGAAGGTATTGATCTTGATTTGGGTGACAACGATGTTGCACTTTCAGATGATGCTGACGTGGATGAGGCCTTTGCCGCCACCGAGAGCCTTGAGTTAAAAGCCGAACAACGTAGCGATACGGTTCAGTTGGATGAGCCGGATCTTTCAGGTGAAATTGATCTAGGCACTACCGCAGATGATCTCGGCGCAGGTTTGAACGGTGAATCGATCAGTTGGGACGATACCACATTAACAACTCCCCCAGACGATGTTGCTGTAGATGCGGGTCTGGGAGAGATGAGTTTTGATGCTGATTTAGTTGAACCCGGAGGCGGCGAACCTGCCAAGGGCAATGGCGATGCCGGCGTTGAAGATATGAGTCAATGGGATGAGGCCGCAACCAAGCTCGATCTTGCCAAGGCCTATATCGATATGGGCGACCAGTCTGGGGCTCGTAGCATCCTTGACGAGGTGTTAAGCGAAGGTAACGATGCCCAGAAGCAACAGGCCACCGATCTTGCCGCGCAGCTTGGTGGCTAGCTAGGTCACGCCAATACTCAAGTGATCAAAGCTATTGCTGTCCCATGCAGTTCACTTTGTATGCCGGGTGGTTGTTTTGTCATTCCGGGTGGTTGTTTTGTCATTCCGAGCGCAGCGAGGAATCTCATCCTGCTCAATATGTGCAATAACCTTAACAGGTTAAGATCCTTCGACGCTTTGCGCCTCAGGATGACATAAATGATCATGGTGATGGCGTTTTCATATCTATGCGCCGCTTATCAGCGTGTAACCACTGAAATAAGCGCATTTAATCCACTTTCGTGATTATTAAATGGGACAGCAGCGAGTCAAAGCCGATAAAATTCCCGACCGCCGTTGGGATTGTCCCACCCAGCCAGGGTGACGGGATAAACCAGATAAATAACCCAGTCGCAAGCGGACAGGGCATTAAGAAGAGTAGCCTGATTATTGCCGCCTGATCGGAGCTAGTACGCATGAAATTCGCTGCCGGTGTAGAATACGATGGTTCCCGTTTTTGTGGTTGGCAATCCCAGGTCGGGGTGCGTACGGTGCAGGACTGTGTTGAGTGGGCGCTGTCGAAGGTCGCCAATCAATCCACCCGTGTTATTACTGCCGGCCGCACCGATACGGGCGTACATGCCTGTGGCCAGGTGGTCCACTTTGAGAGCGACCTTGATCGTGGTGAGTTTGGCTGGCGTCGTGGCGTCACCAGCAATTTACCTGATGATGTGGCCTTTTTATGGGTGAAGCCGGTGACGGATGATTTTCATGCACGATTTTGCGCCACTGAGAGACGTTATCGCTATATCATATTGAATCGACCTACGCGTCCAACCTATCTAAACCGCCGGGTCACATGGGAATATCGGCCCCTGGATGAGGTCCGTATGCAAGAGGCGGCCAGGTATTTGCCGGGCATCCATGACTTTAGCGCCTATCGTGCCAAGGGCTGTCAGGCCAAATCGCCCATACGAGATCTGCGGCGGCTTGAGGTCAGACGCCGTGGTGACTTGTTGTGTATTGATGTGGATGCCAATGCCTTTTTGCAGCATATGGTGCGTAATATCGCGGGCGTATTAATGACCATTGGCGCCGGTGAACGTAAACCCGTGTGGGCAGATGAGATTTTGCAAACGCGGCAACGGGCACTTGGTGGTGTTACTGCGCCACCCGATGGCCTCTACCTGATGTCAGTGGTATATCCATCCCAGTATGGCTTGCCACAGCAGACCACCCATTGTGGGCCGTGGTAACGCGAAATGGTGTTGAATGAGTGATTGGTACATACTTTTTTACCCCACGAGGGGGTATCGAGGCCTGTGAACTCTGTGCCTTCTATGGCGAAGACTTAAGGGCACTTCTATTAATCGATAATACCTTCTCCCTTCGGGAGAAGGTTAGGATGAGGGGATATTAAAATTAATAACTTATCTTTGTTTTATTCCCTCACCCTTACCCTCTCCCGGAGGGAGAGGGTATTAACAGAAGTGCCCTTAAGTAATTGAGGGTTTTTAATTGCGTACACGAATTAAAATCTGCGGTGTCACCCGGCCCGAGGATGCCGTTGCCGCAGTGGATGCGGGTGCGGATGCTATAGGCCTGGTGTTTTTTGACAAAAGCCCGCGCCATGTGCGGGTGGACCAGGCGGTCGATATTGTTTCTGGTTTACCCCCCTTTGTGACGGTGGTAGGTTTGTTCGTTGATGCCACCGCCAGTTTAATAAACGAAGTGATGAAGCAAACGCGTATCGACCTGTTGCAGTTTCACGGGGCCGAGGATCCGCAACAGTGCATCAGTTTTGGCCGACCGTATATCAAGGCCATCGCCATGCGTGATGGCGTCGACCTGCATGCTGAAGCCAGGCGTTATGACAGTGCCGCAGCCCTGTTGTTAGACAGCTATACGCCAGGTCTTGCCGGGGGCAGTGGTCAGGAATTCGCTTGGCAGCGCATTCCAGGTGATCTAAAAAAGCCTGTTGTATTGGCTGGGGGGTTGACGCCCCGTAATGTGACTACGGCCATCAGTCAGGTGCAGCCCTATGCGGTGGACGTGAGCAGCGGGGTTGAAAGTCGGCCGGGAATAAAAGACCGGGTTAGAATTAACGCCTTCATTAAGGCCGCGAACACGAAAGAGGTTTGAGAAATATGGCAGCCTATGCCCTCCCCGATGAGCGGGGACACTTTGGAGACTACGGTGGGGTCTTTGTCGCTGAGACCTTGATGGAACCCTTGGCCGAATTGCGCCAGGCCTATGAGCGGTACCTCAAGGACCCCGTGTTTCTGGCAGAACTGGACGAAGACCTGCGCCAGTATGTGGGCCGGCCCTCGCCCCTGTACTTTGCCCGGCGTTATAGCGAACACGTCGGTGGGGCACGCATCTATTTAAAGCGTGAGGATCTCAATCACACCGGCGCTCACAAGATTAACAATACCGTGGGCCAGGCTCTGCTGGCCAAACGCCTGGGCAAAACCCGCGTGATCGCCGAGACCGGTGCCGGTCAACACGGTGTGGCCACGGCCACGGTGGCGGCGAGACTGGGACTTGAGTGCGTGGTCTATATGGGTGTCAAGGATATGCAGCGACAGGCCATCAATGTGTATCGCATGAAATTGCTTGGCGCCAGGGTGGAACCGGTGAATTCCGGTTCACGCACCCTAAAAGATGCCCTCAATGAGGCCATGCGTGATTGGGTCACTCACGTCGACAATACCTTCTACATTATCGGCACGGTGGCTGGACCCCATCCCTATCCGGCTATGGTGAGAGATTTTCAGGCGGTTATTGGCCGTGAGACAAAACAACAATTTAGCACCCAGGTCGGTGGTCTACCGGATGCCCTGGTGGCCTGTGTGGGTGGTGGCTCCAATGCCATCGGTCTGTTCTATCCCTTTATCAATGATGCCGATGTGGCTCTAATTGGTGTAGAGGCAGCCGGGGAGGGTTTGCGCAGTGGCCGCCACGCGGCGCCTTTGTGCGCGGGCCGTCCCGGGGTCTTACACGGTAACAGAACCTATTTAATGGAGGACGGTGACGGTCAGATCATTGAGACCCATAGCATCTCGGCGGGTCTGGACTATCCCGGTGTGGGTCCCGAACATGCCTGGTTGAAGGACAGTGGTCGCGCCCGGTACGTCGCCGTGTCCGATGCCGAGGCCATGGCCGCGTTTCACGGTTTGAGTCGTATAGAAGGTATCATGCCCGCCCTGGAATCCAGCCATGCCATTGCCTACGCCGATAAGCTCGCTAGGGAATTGGGGCCGGATGCCTCTATCGTTGTCAATTTATCGGGTCGCGGTGACAAAGACGTCCACACCGTGGCAGCCACCGAAGGGATCACGTTCTAATGTCACGTATTGGACCCTGTTTTGAACGACTGCAACGGGATGGGCGCACCGCCCTGATTCCCTATATTACTGCCGGAGACCCCGAGCCTAAGGTGACTGTGCCCTTGATGCACAGCATGGTTGAGGCCGGTGCCGATATTATTGAATTGGGTGTGCCGTTTTCTGATCCCATGGCGGAGGGCCCCATCATCCAACACGCCTGTGAACGGGCCCTGAGACACCACACCAGCCTGAATCAGGTTATGGAAATGGTAAAGGCCTTCCGTGCGGATGATGACACCACCCCGGTGGTACTGATGGGCTATCTCAATCCGGTGGAGGTCAAAGGTTATGAGGCATTTGCCCAGGATGCCGCCAGCGTCGGGGTCGATGGGGTTATTATTGTCGACCTGCCCCCTGAGGAGGCCGGTGAGTATGTTGCTTTTTTGAATGCCCAACAGATTGATCCGGTGTTTCTACTCGCCCCCACCAGTGGTGACGAGCGCATACATAAGATCTGTGCTACCAGTGGTGGTTTTGTCTATTACGTATCCCTGCGGGGTGTCACGGGAGCGGCCCACTTGGATACCCAGGAGGCCGCTGCTAAGGTAGAGATAATACGCCGCGCCACAAAATTACCTGTAGGCGTGGGCTTTGGTATTTCTGATGCGCAATCAGCGGCCCAGGTGGCGCAGTTTGCCGATGCGGTTATCGTCGGTAGCGCCATTGTGAAACGTATTGCCGCCCGGGTAGACGCTACAGATAAAATTAACGCCGAGGTTTCCGGTTTCTTAAAGGAATTGCGACACGCCTTGGATGACATCACAACAGATCAGGCGGTGACAACAGCATGAGTTGGTTTGAAAAACTTCTTCCCCCAAAAATCAAAACAGACACGGGTATTGGGAAGAAGGGCGTACCCGAGGGTCTGTGGAGTAAGTGCCCGGCCTGTAGTGCGGTACTTTACGGCGCTGAACTGGAGCGCAATCAATTTGTCTGCCCAAAATGTAGCCACCATTTACGCATTAGCGCGCGGCAGCGTCTGGATCAATTCCTGGATAAAGAATCCAGGGAGGAGTTGGGCGCCCAGCTCAAGCCCACCGACGAATACAAATTCCGCGATTCCAAGAAATATAAAGACCGCATATCCGCAGCGCAGAAGGCCACCGGTGAGAATGATGCTCTGGTGGTGATGCAGGGCGAACTTAAGGGCATGCCGGTGGTGGTCGCCGTCTTTGAGTTTAAGTTCATGGGTGGGTCCATGGGCGCCGTTGTGGGGGAGCGTTTTGTCCAGGCGGTCAATGCCAGCGTACGCCACCGCAAGCCACTGATCTGTTTCTCTGCCAGTGGCGGGGCACGTATGCAGGAGGCCTTGGTCTCCCTCATGCAAATGGCCAAGACCAGTGCCGCGTTACGCAAACTGGGTCGATTGGGTGTGCCCTATATCTCTGTGCTTACCGACCCGACTATGGGGGGGGTATCGGCGAGTTTGGCCATGTTGGGTGATCTCAATGTGGCCGAACCCAAGGCATTGATCGGTTTTGCAGGCCCCCGGGTGATTGAGCAGACCGTGCGCGAGACTTTGCCGGAAGGGTTTCAACGCTCCGAGTTCCTGCTTGAACATGGCGCTATCGATATGATTGTGGATCGACGTGATTTACGTGACAAACTCCACTCTGCCTTATCTATGTTGAGGAATTAGCACCTTATTCCCATGCTCTCGCGTGGGAATGTATATGTTTGGTTCGGTAGGGCAGGGCTATGGGTTCCCACGCGGGAGCGTGGGAACCAGAGAGGAATTAATCCGTTTACGGTTGGCGCGCGACGTTGTAACTTAGCACCTCGTTCCCACGCTCCTGCGTGGGAACGCATAAGTGGTTGCGTGGGGTTGTTGAGTAGACGATAAAATTTATACCACTACCTGGTTAATCAGACCATGTCTCGTTCCCTGTCCGAGTGGGAATCTTATATCCAGACCTTGCATAAGCGCAGCGTCGATCTTGAGCTTGATCGCGTGGCCCAGGTCTTTGCTCGTCTAATTTCCAGGCCCGTCCCCTTTGGCGTGATCACCGTGGCCGGTACCAACGGCAAAGGTTCCTGTGTGGCCATGCTTGAGGCCATCCTCGACGCCGCCAGTTATAAAGTAGGGGCCTACACCTCTCCCCACTTCATCGACTACAACGAACGCATACGTATTAATTGCCGCGACATGGATGACACCCGTTTGTGCCAGGCCTTTGAACGCGTTGAGGCCGTGCGCGGTGACACCACATTGACCTATTTTGAGTTTGGCACCCTGGTGGCATTAGACATCTTCGTCGAGGCGCAACTGGATGTGGTGATTCTGGAGGTGGGCCTTGGTGGGCGTCTCGATGCCGTGAATATACTCGATGCGGATGTCGCACTGCTGACTTCCGTGGCCATTGATCATACCGACTGGTTAGGACCCGATCGCGAAAGTATTGGGCGTGAAAAGGCCGGTATTTTTCGTCCTCACAGACCTGCCATTTGTCATGACCCCCAGCCACCCGATTCAGTGACCCAATATGCCCGCCATGTCGGCGCCCACTGGTATGGGATAAATACCGAGTTTGGTTACCGTTGCGAGGACCAGGCCTGGTCATGGTGGGCTGAAGATGCCCACCGTCATGGGCTGCCGTTCCCTGCCCTGCGTGGCGCCGAACAGATGGGCAATGCCGCTGGGGTGCTCATGGTCTTACACTGTATGCGGGAGCGGTTCCCGGTCAATCAGGCCCAGGTACGAGAGGGGCTTTTGGTGGCGTCGCCAACTGGCCGATTTCAGACCCTGCCGGGTTGGCCGCTACGGGTGCTGGATGTGGCCCACAATCCGGAAGCCGCGTGCGCCCTGAGCGCCAGTCTCAAGCGCCAGCCGGTCCAGGGACGCACCCTGGCGGTGTGTGCCATGCTCGAAGACAAGCCCCACCAAAATATATTTAAACAACTGGTCGATGACTTCGACGCTTGGTATCTGGCCAGTCTGGATGTGCCTCGTGGTGCCAGCGGGCGGACATTGGCAGCAAAATTTCAAGGGATGCAGCCTGGGGTCCAAGTCACGGTATACGACGATGTGGCGGCTGCCTACGCCGCAGCCACAGCCGATGCCAGGGACCATGACCGTATTGTGGTGTTCGGTTCTTTTCATACTGTCGGTGCTATAATGCCGACGGTGAAAATGTCCTCAAACCAAAATGCCGGATGACGAAACCAAACAGCCACGCCGGTACAGAGTTTGACCCCAAACATCGCGTTGTGGGCGCTGTCATCCTTGCCCTTTTTGCCATCGTTTTTCTGCCCATGATATTAGGCCATAATCCACCTGGCCCAGGGAATGGTGTTACGCCAAGTGGATTTGGTGGCGACGAGAGCAAGGTCTTTGTGTCAAAGATTACCCCGGCACAAGGGCAGGAGACGTTATCGTTGGTGCAACCTCCCACGCCTATTGTTAAGTCGACGGAGATAATTCGGCCAAAAACCGCAGTCGTGGCCAGGCCAGCCAAACCCAGCAAGCCCATCGCAAACAAACCCTCCATGACTGTCAGTGACAGTGTCGGTTGGTTGGTGCGCATTGGTACCTTTTCCCAAAAGGACAATGCCAAACGCATTGTGTCGGCCTTAAAGAGTAAAGGGTTTGCGCCAAAAACAGGCACCATTAAATCTGCCAAGGGCCCTGCGACTCGAGTATGGGTGGGGCCATTTAAAAAACGCGACGAAGCCGTTTCGGTGCGTCGACAGATTCTCAAGGACACCGGACAAGAAGGACTTATCGTCGCAACACCTTAGGAACTAAATGGAGTTTACTGACACTATGTTGGCAACAGATCGAAGCGGTATTTTCGAGTTTAATTCGTGAACGAGCTCGACATCGTCATTAGTGTGTTGGTGGTGGTCTCTGCGCTCATCGGCGTATTCCGAGGATTCGTGCGTGAGGTGCTGTCTGTCATGTCATGGGCGTTGGCGGCATTTTTGGCCTGGACTTATAAAGATGTGCTCGGGCCCCAGGTGTTAGGTTTTATCGATACACCGCGGGTACAAATATTGGCTGCCGCCGCTCTGATTTTTGTTGTTGCCCTGGTGCTGGCCACTATAATCAGTTATTTGATTCACAAGCTGGTCGATGCCGCAGGTTTGGGTGCTCTGGATCGGGTGCTGGGTCTGGGTTTTGGTGTTTTGCGCGGTGGGTTGATCGTGGCAGCGCTGGCCTATGTGGCCAGCACCATGGCCCTGACGAAGGAAGCCCTGTGGAAGGAATCCACTCTGGCGGCACAATTTCAACCTATGGGGCAGTTTTTAGCAGATCTGGTTCCCGCAGATATTGAACGTAGCATTGCCTCCCGTTAGACTACGTCTTTAACCAGTGGGATAAACTTCTCATGTGCGGTATCGTCGGCATTCTTGCCAAGCAGCCTGTCAATCAGGCGATCTATGACGGTCTTACTGTTGTCCAGCACCGTGGCCAGGATGCAGCCGGTATCATCACCAGTGATGGGCAACGAGTCTATCTGAGAAAAAATAATGGTCTGGTGCGGGATGTATTTCGCACCAGTCACATGGTTGAGCTCAAGGGCAATATTGGCATCGGTCATTGTCGCTATCCTACCGCCGGCTGTGATTCTCCCGCCGAGGCGCAGCCGTTCTATGTGAACTCGCCGTTTGGTATCAGCCTGGCCCATAACGGCAATCTGACCAATGCCAAGGAAATTAAGGAAGAATTGTTTCGGGACGACCAACGGCACGTCAATACCGAATCTGATTCTGAGATCTTGCTCAATGTCTTTGCCCATGAGCTGCATGCGGTAGCCGGTCTTAGCCCCACCCCTTTCGATATCTTTAGCGCAGTGGCGGCCCTGCATCTTCGTTGTCGCGGGGCCTACGCCGTCGTCGCCATGGTGGTAGGCGCGGGCCTGGTGGCCTTCCGGGATCCCAATGGCATTCGCCCCATCATCTATGGACGGCGCGAGACAGCCAATGGCATTGAGCACATGATCGCATCCGAGAGCGTCGCCCTGGACGTGTTGGGCTTTGAGGTGATAGGGGACATCCAACCCGGTGAGGCTATTTTCATCAACATGGAGGGTACGGTTTATCGTCAGCAGTGCGCGGAACATTCACGCTATTCACCCTGCATCTTTGAATATGTCTATTTGGCAAGGCCCGACTCCATCATCGACCAGATCGTGGTGCACAAGACTCGCATGCGGATGGGGGAAAAGTTGGCACGCAAACTTAAACGTGAATGGCCCGACTTCCAGGATATTGATGTAGTCATTCCTATCCCCGATACCAGCCGCACTGCTGCGTTGCAGTTGGCCTATGCCCTGGATTTGACCTATCGAGAGGGCTTTATCAAGAACCGTTACATCGGCCGCACCTTTATCATGCCGGGGCAGGCGGAGCGCAAAAAATCCGTGCGTCAGAAACTCAATGCCATCGATTTGGAGTTTCGGGATAAAACGGTATTATTGGTGGACGATTCTATCGTCCGAGGCACCACGTCCATGCAAATTATTCAGATGGCGAGGGAGGCGGGGGCCAGGCAGGTGTTCTTTGCCTCGGCGGCGCCACCGGTGAAACACCCTAATGTCTACGGTATTGATATGCCATCGGTGAAGGAACTCATTGCCCACAATCGAACCGACGAAGAGATATGCAAGGTAATAGGTGCAGACAGGTTAATTTATCAGGATCTGGATGACCTGGTTGAGGCCGCCCACGAAGGTAATCCGGCGATTACAGATTTTGATACTTCCTGTTTTAATGGCGTCTATGTCACTGGCGATGTCAGTCAGGATTACCTGGATCATATCGAAGGCCTGCGTAACGATGGCGCCAAGAGCCAGCGTGAAGGAAATGATCTTAATTTCGCGGAGTTAAATAATCAAACTTGAGCCAAGTATTGTGTCAAACAATAAAAAGATAAAGAATTGGGGAGCCTACGGACTGCAAACTCGTGCGGTACGTGCTGGCCAACAGCGCAGTAACGAAGGGGAACATTCCGAACCCATCTTCGTGACTTCCAGCTATGTGTTTGACAGTGCCGCCCATGCTGCGGCACGTTTTTGTGGTGAAGAACCGGGTAATATTTATTCCCGTTTCACCAACCCCACGGTACGCAATTTTGAAGAGCGTTTGGCGGCCCTGGAACAGGGTGAACGCTGTGTCGCCACTGCCTCGGGCATGTCCGCTATACTCGCCACCTGCATGGGTCTGCTCAAGGCCGGTGATCATGTTGTCGCGTCGCGGGCCCTGTTTGGTTCTACCACTTTGTTGTTCCAGAACATACTCAGCCGGTTTGGCTTGAGTTTCGATCTGGTGGCGCCCGAGGACCTTGATGCTTGGCAACGGGCCATGCGTTCCGAGACCCGCATGTTGTTTGTCGAAACACCCTCCAACCCGTTGATGGAGGTATCAGATATCCGCCAACTGGCCGATCTTGCTCATCAAAATGAAGCACTGCTGGTGGTGGACAATTGTTTCTGCACCCCGGTCTTGCAACGCCCTCTGGCCCTGGGCGCCGATGTGGTGGTGCATTCGGCGACGAAGTACCTGGATGGACAAGGGCGTTGTATGGGGGGTGCCGTGATAGGCAGTGAGGCCCTGGTGGGAGAAGGGGTGTTCGGTTTTTTACGCACCGCCGGGCCGACCATGAGTCCGTTCAATGCCTGGGTATTTCTAAAAGGCCTTGAGACCTTACAGCTGCGCATGCAGGCCCACTGTGCCGCGGCATTGGAGCTCGCCACCTGGTTGGAAGACCAGGCTGCCGTGGCACGGGTGTTTTATCCTGGACTGGCCTCTCACCCACAGCGTGAGTTGGCATCACAACAGCAACAAGCCGCTGGGGGTATCGTGTCCTTTGACTTGAAGGCGGGTAAGGCGGCGGCCTGGAAACTCATTGATGCAACCGAGTTACTCTCTATTACTGCCAATCTGGGCGACACCAAGACCACCATCACCCACCCGGCCACCACCACCCATGGCCGCTGGACCGAAGAGGCCCGGACCGAGGCCGGTATCAGCGACGGCCTGGTACGCATCTCGGTGGGCCTGGAAGACATTGAAGATATCAAGGCAGATTTGGAGCGGGGGCTTTAGTTTTAAGATAAAAAAGAGTCGCCGCAAAGACGTAAAAAGACCAAACTATAAAGTTCTTTTTAGTGGGTATTATGGATTGTTGGGTTTCGCCCAACCAAATAAGGCCAATGCACTCACAACATCGCCAGAATCTTCTCGATATTTTTTCAGACGCACTAAAATCCGTGCATGGGCGCGATCGAGTATGGGGCGCCATAAAAAACGATCCCATCACACTGCCCACACATCTTATCGCCATAGGTAAGGCCGCTACGGCTATGGCCCAAGGGGCGATTGATGCTTTAGGCTCCAATATTGTTGATGGTCTAGTGATTACCAAAAAGGGTTATGCCCAGAGTTTTACCGATGATCTTGCTCAGGATTCGTCCTGGATCATCATTGAAGCGGGTCATCCCCTGCCGGACAAGAATTCTCTCGCTGCAGGTGACGCCCTGACGGCCTTCATTGAACCCATTCCAAAAAACCATTTCGTACTTCTATTATTGTCCGGGGGAGCATCGGCATTGGTGGAACGGTTACCTGCAGGCGTTGGCCTCGATGATTGGGTGGGGGTCAATCAATGGTTGTTGGCATCTGGCCTTGATATTCATAGCTGCAATTGGGTGCGCAAGACACTCTCGCTCATAAAGGATGGCCGACTTGCCGAGCTTTTTTATCCTCGACTGGTCCGCTGTCTGGCTATTTCTGATGTGAAAGGTGATGACATGAGCGTCATCGGATCTGGACTTGTCGTCCCCAGCAGCAGAAGAGTGAAGCGTGCCAAGTTGCCCCCATTTGTGGAGGCGCTGGTGGGTAAGGCGCCCCCTGCTCCAGACCTGGATGCAGCCTGTTTTATGCGAATCAATGCGCACATCATCGCGACTCTCGGCGATGCCAAACAGTCTGCCAGACGAGCAGCGCAGGAGTTTGGCTATAGCGTCATTGTGCATGATGAGTTTATTGAGGGTGATGCGACAGACGCCAGCGCAACTCTGGTGGGTACACTGCTTAGCGCCTCCCCCGGTTCATTGCATGTGTGGGGAGGCGAGACCACGGTGAAATTACCCAGGAGTCCAGGTCGAGGGGGCCGCAATCAACATTTGGGCCTGGCGGCGGCGATCCTGTTACAGGATCAGCCCAATGTGATGTTGCTGGCCGCAGGCACCGATGGCAGCGACGGTCTTGGTAAGGATGCCGGCGCCCTGGTGGACGGTGAAACCGTCAAACGTGGCGAGGCAACGGGATTAAATGCATTGTCCTGTCTTCAGGCCGCCGACGCAGGCCGATTTCTGCAGGCCAGCAGGGATTTGATCGCCACCGGACCCACGGGGACGAATGTTATGGATATGATGATAGGCCTGAAGTATTTAGCAAACGATTGATGCCCTGGAATTGAACGCGGTGGCCGTAAAGGTGCAGACCTTGGTACCTTCTTGTGGAGTAGAAAACAAGGTTGGGCTGAACGAAGTGAAGCCCAACAAACTCGATACAATATCGAATTGCCGGCTTTTTTAAAAGCGGCCGTTCGCGAAATTCCGTTGAACGGCGGCTTTGAGGTTGAGCGGTCACTGAATTTAAGGGTGCTGACCTGAATGGCACTTAACTTAAGCCCCCTCACCGTCGGGATTTGTGCTGGCGGTGATATTAGTGCTATAGAGGATGGTGTATGACGCCTAAGGAACCTCTGATTAATTCCAGCCCGGTCATTCCCGCGAAAGCGGGAATCCAGTAATACAGTGATTTTACTACTCTGGATTCCGGCTCTTCGCTTCGCTACGGCCGGAATGACGAA
>DRJZ01000002.1 GCA_011052015.1 Acidiferrobacteraceae bacterium
AGGATGAGGGGATAATAAAATCAGTGTCTTAGCTTTGTTTACACCCCTCACCCTAGCCCTCTCCCGGAGGGAGAGGGGATTAATAGAAGTGCCCTAAAGGCTGTCGCCAATGACCTGACACACCCGCTCCACCTGAGCGTCACTCATCTCGGGAAAAATAGGCAGGGACAGCACCTGGCTAGACAGGCCCTCGCAGACCGGCAGATCCCCTGGTTGATAATTCAATTCTTTGTAGACCGCCTGCAAATGCAGCCCTAAGGGATAACAGATAGCGGAACCGATCTGTGCATCCATCAGGCCCTGGCGGATACGATCTCGCTGGGGGCTACGCAGGGTATACAGATTAAATACGTGCTGGCCATTATCAGGCCGTCCCGGTGTTTGAAGATCGAGCCCAGCCAATCCACGATCATAGCCATCAGCCACCCGCTTGCGTCCCGCCAGGATGTCGCCCATACCCCGCAGCTTGATTCTCAACAACGCCGCCTGAATCTCATCCAACCGGCTGTTGTAACCAACGCGGTCATGCATGAAGGGCGCGCTGGCGCCGTGGTTGCGCAACTGGCGCAATGACGTCGCCAACTCACTGTTGTTGGTGGAGATCATACCGCCATCGCCGTACCCGCCCAGCACCTTGGTGGGATAAAAACTAAAACAACCGGTGTCGCCTATCCCGCCCACGCGCCGGCCTTCATCCGAAGCACCGAAGGCCTGGGCACAATCCTCCACCACACCCAAACCCCGTTCCCGGGCCAAAGCCATCAACTCCCCCATAGGCATGGGGTAACCAAATATGTGTACCGGAAGTATGGCGCGAGTACGCGACGTAATACGATCCATCACCTGAGTCACATCCATATTGAAACTGGACTCGTCGATGTCTACAAATACCGGGGTTGCACCGGCCAAAGTGATGACCTCCGCAGTAGCAAAGAAAGTGAACGGCGTGGTGATCACCTCATCACCGGGACCGATGTCCAGGGCACGCAAGGATAAGAGTAAGGCGTCGGTGCCATTGGCCACCGCTACTGCATCACTCACGCCTACATACTCAGCGATCTCTTTTTCAAACGCACTGACATTAGGACCCAGTATGAAGCTGCCCCGGCCTCCGGTGTCTCGAATGGCCGCCAACCACTCGGCCTCAAGTGTCTGGAACTGATCCGACAGGTCCAACATCGGTATCGGCTGATTTAATTCTGACATGCGTGAATCTTCTCCTGCACCTTGAGCGCGACCTTAAGGGCCTCCAGACCATCGTGGCCCGTGACCAGAGGCTGCCCACCGGTGCGTACAGTGTCGATAAAGGCCTCAAGCTCGGCATCCAGGGGCTGGCGAGGCTCCACGGTAATCTGCTTTGAAATGGTTTCCGGAAACTTCTCACCCACTTTACGTTCACCGGTACGCACCAACTCAATCTGTTGATCGACAAAATTGAGCGCGTGATAGGACTTACGCCCAAACACACGAATACGCCGAAACTTCTTGGTAGACACACGGCTGGCGGTCACATTGGCTACCGCACCATTGGCAAATTCCAGGCGGGCATTGGCGATGTCCACATGGTCAGTGATCACCGGCAGGCCCACTGCGGCGATATGGGTGATCTCTGACTGGACCAGGGACAATACAATATCAATATCGTGGATCATTAAATCGGTTACCACATCCACATCGGTGGCGCGCTCAACAAAAGTCCCCAGACGGTGAGCCTCGATAAATCGGGGTTCCTTGACCTGTTCGACCAGGGCTATGATACCGGCATTAAAGCGCTCGAGGTGACCAACCTGAAACACCACTCCAGCCTGGTCTGCGCAATTGACGATATTCGTCGCCGCCTCCACAGTGGGGGCCACGGGTTTTTCCAACAACATATGTACGCCGTTCTCGAGATAGGGCAGGGCCACCTGTTCATGCTCCGAGGTGGGCACCACCACGCTCACCGCATCCACCCTATCCATCAGGGCATCCGGGCTATCATAGGCATCACATTGGTAGCGCTGAGCGATCATATCCGCGACACGGGGATCGATATCCGATACCCCCACCAGCTCGACACCGGGCATCTCCGAATAGATGCGGGCATGGTAGCGGCCGAGATAACCCACACCCACCACACCAACACGTATGGATGCGTTATTCATGGCTACTCTGTACAGGAATCACAGACAATGTGATATAAGAAAATTGACTCGGTGTTCTCAACATCTAATTTTGGTCTTATTAGGATTGCTCAACAAAATGCACAGTATGGCTATGGCATTGAAACCCACCATTACCATTCCGACAACGCATAACGCATTAGTCTGCTCTGGGGCTCAAAACATGGAAAGCAAATGGCATCGGACCGCTTACTGACCCGTCGCCGGATTATAAACCATGGCCGCCAACACGCCTATGCAAAGGCCCGCAGCGGATGACCCGCACATCCCCTGACGCCTCTCGGGCGGTACTGATCACCGGCTGTTCCTCCGGGATCGGCCGCGCCATCGCCGTCGGCCTGCAACTGCGAGGTTACCGGGTATTTGCCAGCGCGCGCCAGGCCCAAGACATCCCGGGCCTGCGGGATATGGGGCTAGACAGCCTACAGCTCGATCTAAGTGACAGCGCTTCCATTAACTCGGCCGTAGATCAGGTCCTGACCCAAACCCAAGGGCGGCTTTACGCCCTGATCAACAATGGAGCCTATGGCCAACCTGGGGCGGTGGAAGATCTGAGCCGCGACACCCTGCGCCGTCAATTTGAGACCAATCTGTTTGGCACCCACGAACTCACCAACCGACTGATTCCCACATTCAGGGCCGCCAACCGTGGCCGCATCATACAGATCAGCTCCCTGCTGGGCTATGTCTGTCTGCCCTATCGTGGCGCTTACAACGCCAGTAAATATGCCCTGGAGGCTTTGTCCGACACCCTGCGTTTAGAGTTACACAGCAGCGGGATCAAGGTCTCACTGATCGAACCGGGCCCCATCCGCAGCCGGTTTCGTCCCAACGCCTACGCTGCCTACCAGGCCCACATAGATGCCGAGAATAGCCCCCACCGTACGCTCTACAACCAAGTGACCCATCGTCTACTTTCAGAAAAAGATGCCCCCTTCACCCTGCCACCCGAGGCGGTGCTGACCCCGGTTCTCCATGCCTTGGAGAGCAAAAGACCCCGCGCCCGTTATCGGGTGACCTTCCCCGCCCACT
>DRJZ01000003.1 GCA_011052015.1 Acidiferrobacteraceae bacterium
AGGGCTAGGGTGAGGGGAGCAAACAAAGCTAAGACACTGATTTTATTATCCCCTCATCCCAACCTTCTCCCGGAGGGAGAAGGAGTTATCAATTATATAGAAGTGACCTTAAGATATTAATTACATTCACACAGGAGGATATGATGGCCGATAATAATTCGAAGCCGAAAACCAAAACTGAGATCTATACCTATATTGCAGAACAGACCGATCTCAAGAAAAAGGATGTCAGCGAGGTTTTCGTTGCCTTGGCAGAACTCATGGGGAGCGAACTCAAGAATGGTCCTGGTGCTTTCACTGTACCAGGCCTGATGAAAGTGAAGGCGGTGCATAAACCGGCAATGCCGGAACGCAAGGGCATCAATCCATTCACCGGCGAAGAGGCCATGTTCAAAGCAAAACCGGCGCGCAATGTGATCAAAGTCACCGCGTTGAAGGCCTTAAAAGACATGGTGTAGCTTCAGAACGCCTCAAAAAAGCCCGGCTCAAGGCCGGGCATTTAGGAGAGGACAGAAAATCGATCAGCGCGTGACTAGTATTGGGTGCCGGACAAAGTCAGCGGGCCATGCTGCCAGCTTCCATCGCGCTGCAAACAGGCCGTACCGTAGGCGTCGACTGCTTTACCACCCACAATAACCTTGGTTTGATACTCCCGCGCCTGCAAACAGGTGCTTCGTTGGGAATAGCGGGTTTGCGGGGCCACTTCTACCGCATGGCTGGCATGGCCATGAGAACGAGTTCGGTTGCTGTTGGCAACGGCATATCCCAGGACAGAACCAAAAACCAGTCCAAAGGCCAAATCCCCCCCATGGTGACCGCCATAATAGCCGCTATGGTGACCACCATAGCCACCGTGACCCCCACCGGCCATTGTGGGACCCGACGCCACCAGACTCATTAAAAATACCGATCCTGCAATGGCAGTACTCAAAAGTGCGTTTTTCATGGTTTTCTCCTTTTTCTAAGTGGGAACAGCATTGTAAATGACACGCCTGCCGCCCATACGCGGTTTTGGTCTCACTGCTATCCCTTATAACGTAGCCGAACCCAAAATCCGTCGCGACGGATTCCCCCCATTGACCCGTTGTAGTAGTGTAGGCGGGTCGTTGATAGGCGCTGCCAATCTGACAAACTTCCGACTTTGGAGCAGTACGAACCATGTTAAACCCACGACTTATAGCCCTACTGATGTTTGCTGCGGGCCTCGTCTTGGTAAATTCAGGGGCCAGCGCAAAGCAGCAGGGGGCATCGGTATTCATGCGATTGTTTGACAGAGACCAGAACGGTAAAGTAACGCAGAATGAACTTGATGTTGCATCTTCACAACGTTTTATCAAAATGGATCTGGACAAGGATGGCAAGGTCAGCAAGAAAGAATTTGGCAAACATATGCAGAAGCGGCACCGAGACTACATGGAGCGCCGCTATAAAAAAATGGATGTCAATCAGGACAATAAGGTCAGCAAACAGGAATACATGGATGCCAAGCGCAAGCGGGCCGAGTACCGGTTTACCAAGATCGACCAGAATGGCAATGGTGTTATCAGCCCGGAAGAATTCGCACGCTGTAAGGGCCATCACCACAGGCACAAAGGAAAAAATATCTTTGCCAAGCTTGATGGTAACGGTGATGGCTACTCGACTAAAGAAGAAAGTCTGGCCGCCTGGGCCAATTGGTTCAAGCGTAATGACACTGACAAAGACGGGGTGGTGACCAGTGAAGAGATCAAACAGGCCCGCGCCAAGCGCTGTCGTTAGGCGACAATCCTTAAGAGCTAATCGTGGATGAAAACGAGACTGAAGATGAAGTACTCATGGTGCAGATAGCACAGGGCGACAAACTGGCGTTCTCGCGGTTCCTTGACCGGCATTTGGCTGCGGCAGTGAACTTTGCTATGGGCTACATCAAACACCCCGCCGATGCTGAGGACATCACCCAGGAGGCCTTTACACGGGTGTGGACCAAGGCCTCAAGCTGGCAAGATGTAGGGGCATCACCCAAGGCGTGGTTGTATCGCATTACCTATCATCTGTGTATTGACGAAATCAGGCGCAGAAAGCCTATAGATTCAGCCGACGAGGTGGAATTAATTGCAGACTCAAAATCAAAGCCCGATGCCGCATTACTTAGAAAACAAGATTCGGCTCAGCTCGCAACCGCCTTAGATGCCCTGCCCGAACGACAGCGTACCGCTATAGTGTTATGTGCCTTGCGGGGTTTTTCGAACAAAGATGCGGCACTGACCATGGACAGTAGCGTGGACGCATTAGAATCCCTGCTCAGCCGTGGCCGACGCCGCCTGCGCGAACTTATGCTTGACCCTAATGGAGTGAACGTATCATGACCCATCCCCCTATTTCCATCAACCCGGAACGGGTTAAAGCCTTGTTGGCCGCCTATGGCGCTAACCCCGGGGCTTGGCCCAATACCGAACGGGGTGCTGCATTGAGGCTGATTGAGGTCTCGGACAAATTGCAGGCATTGCAAGACGAAACGCTACGTTTGGATAAAATGATCGGACTACAGATCAACACCCGATTTGCAAGCGATGAAACCAATATACCAGCACTGTCCAAACGAATATTAAACGTACTCCCTGTACAAGCAAGCGAAAAAGATTCAACCCGGGAATCTTCACGAAAATTTTCCGGATGGTCAGGTTTCCTGAATTTTATACCTGGCTCGCCTCGTGTATGGCTGGGGGCCAGTGCAACTGCCGTACTGGCCTCTTTTATGGCCATCGCCCTTTTGAGCACGGCGGTTGTTCCTGACCCTCCAACCGATGCCCTGATTGTTGCAGCAGACTTTGATCAATGGGCCTTGGTCGAGGTCTTGGATCAACCCCTTGACGATGGCTTTGGAGACGGAGATTCAATAACGGTTCTGGGTCTTTTATGATCTAAAGAAACTCTGATCAATTGAACTTGAACCGTCGGGAACACCAAACATTTTTTGAAAATCAACAATTTATTGGCTGGACGGTTGATCGTCATTCAGAGGTTCCCTAATCATTAATCTCGTACTTCTTTAACAGGATACCGCTGTCATCACAGCAGGATGCGGCACACTTCTTGATCGCGTTGATCTCAGATCTGTCCAGGTTTAAATAATCTGTTAGCGGGATATTATCCTTGGCACAGTCACAACCTTTATCATCGTAGACATAGACGTTGCTCAAACCCACTGAGCGGGCAATGTCGTGGGCCTTCCAAAGCGTTTCGTCGGGCGTCATCGGCAGTTGGCTCAATTTGTAGGCGGGGAAAAACTTTGTGATATGCCAGGGACTTTCGGCACCCAAATGATCACGTATCCAAATGGCCATCTTGCGCAGCATACCCAGATCGTCGTTTCGGCCGGGGATGATATTGGTTCGGGTCTCTACATGGATACCCAGCCTATGAGCCCGATTGATGGACCCCAACACCTGTTTCACCTTG
The DNA here is from genome assembly GCA_011052015.1 of Acidiferrobacteraceae bacterium. Classification (GTDB taxonomy): domain Bacteria; phylum Pseudomonadota; class Gammaproteobacteria; order HyVt-429; family HyVt-429; genus HyVt-429. Next base: position 3,439 of record DRJZ01000003.1, read on the forward strand.
GCCACGGCGCAGATGTTACGATAAAACTCATCGTCCATGCTCTTGATATCGGAACACAATACATCGACACAGGATACCATCATCTCAAGCGCCTCTTCGGTCACGAAGCTATTCGACACATAGACAGTGTATAAACCCTCTGCATGGGCTATTTCGGATACGTCTATCACGTACTCTAACCAAACGGCGGGTTCTGAATAGGTAAAGGCGACCCCCTGGGCGCCATGACGCTTTGCCGTGCGAACCAACTCCTCGGGTGTAACATAGGCCTGGGTGGACTCTCCCCGGGCCAGATCGTCCAAGGCGGTAACGCCCCAGGAAATCTCCAGGTTGTGACATCCACCGCAACGAAAATTACAACCAAAACTCCCTAAGGATAATATTTTCGACCCAGGCTTGTAATGACGCACCGGTTTATCTTCGATGACACCCAACTCCATGGAGGAGATAATTCCGTAGGAAAGGTTATAGAGCACCCCGTAGCGATTGACATGGGCCTGACAAAATCCACGTTGGCCATGGCCCAGTTTGCATCGCCACAGACACAAATGACACCGCGTGGTGCCATTGTCGAGGCGCTGTTGCAGACGAGTTTCAACGAGTCGGTATTGTTGCGGAGGCGGCATCACAGATAATCTGAGTGAATCACGGCTGCTACCCTAGCCCTACATCCCACGCAACGCAAATGATAGGGGTTACCCAACATAAGGTAGTCCACACAACATTTTTCACCACAGAGGACACGGGGGTCACAGAGAAAAAATGTGTTATCACTCTGTGCCCTTCCAGGTGACAAATTTCTAAGTCATTGATTTATATGCTAGCTTAGAATCTTGTCACTTGTAGATCTGCGGCCGCGCAGCGG
>DRJZ01000004.1 GCA_011052015.1 Acidiferrobacteraceae bacterium
ACCCGAGGCGGTGCTGACCCCGGTTCTCCATGCCTTGGAGAGCAAAAGACCCCGCGCCCGTTATCGGGTGACCTTCCCCGCCCACTTGTTGGCGATACTCAAACGGCTGCTACCCGATAGCTGGCTGGACCACGCCCTCAACAGCATCTCGGAAAAAGAACCACGCTGAAGGTAGGTGCGAATTCACTCGCACACAAAGGGCCGCCCTATCGAAAAGCCGCACGAAAGTTACCCCTTTAGTAAGCAAGGGTTGGGGAGCCCCGTCACCCCTGCACTGGGCCTGGCGTTAATAACAATCATACGCGCAAAAATCCGGCTCAAGGAGACGCGATATGATTGCAACAAGCATTGTTATCGGACCCGGCACTAATGACCCCTACCCTGGTACCGGGTGGGGTCTGGCGCCGCCTCGCTTTCAATCGTCCCGTTCAAGCTTTAGCATACCAGACATGAATAACGACGGAGGTGCTGATACAGCCATCTGGGTTGGCAACTCCACCGCCCCGGATCAAAAACCAGACGATAAAAGAGGTGCTGAGGCGAATACTATAGGGCAAGGGGCGTCATCGAAAGCGCTCGATCAGTTTCTAAAGAAAGTTGAACAGCGTGCCTACCGCAGTGCGCGCTATGCCCTATGGGATGATGAACTGGCATTGGACGTTGCTCAGGATGCGATGTTGAAACTGGTGGAAAAATATTCAACCCGCCCGGCCACGCAGTGGCCTGCCCTGTTCTATACCATACTGAATAACCGCATCCGTGACGTCCAACGCCGTCGCATGGTACGTGACAAGGCGGGCAAAATCGTATCCCTATTCCGCACTCGGCCCGGCGAGGCCGGTGAGGTGGATCGACTCGAGACCGAATTGGGGGACTACGATGTCGCCCGAGGCGCAGCGCCGGAGCATGCACTACGCGACAAACAAATCCGGGCCGCTCTGGACAAGGCTATCGCCACTTTATCGTGGCGACAAAGACAAGTTTATTTATTGCGAGACCTACAGGGATTAAATGTGAAAGACACCGCGCAAGTTCTAGGCTGTTCCGAGGGCAGTGTAAAACAGCACCACTTCCGGGCTATGCAGGCACTACGCTCTTTTTCTGCATATAATTGGGGTCACAGTTTTCGCTAATATACCTCATGCAATCTTCCCCTTTGCGTCTTCGCGCCTTAGCGGCAAGTTATTAGTTCACACTACTCCGGTTTGCCAAACTGAATCACCCCGTAGCACCTCGTTCCCACGCTCCCGCGTGGGAATGCATATGTTTGGCTCGGTAGGGCAGGGCTATGGATTCCCACGCGGGAGCGTGGGAACCAGAGATTATCGCGAGCGTGGCCGGCAACCCTCGTTTTGCCGTCGATTCCAAAATGGCCGGGGCCATTAGTTGCTAATATTTTTCGCCGCAGAGGCGCAAAGAGTTATTGCTTGTATCTAGTCTAATACATGCGTCACCAAACCATCGGCGAGCTTGGGTTCGAACCAGGTGGATTTAGGTGGCATCACCCGATCAGCATCCGCCACCGTCATCAGTTCATCCAGACCGGTGGGGTGTAGCGCGAAGGCGACGGCCATATCACCACTGTCTACACGCCGTTCGAGCTCATCCAGGCCCCGAATCCCGCCCACAAAATCAATACGGGTATCCACCCGTGGGTTGGATATGCTGAGTATGGGGTCGATAAGGTGATCGGCCAGCAGGCTGACATCCAGACGGGCGACGGGATCCCCATGAGGAATACGTTGTGGGTCGATGGTCAGGCGGTACCACTGGCCCGGTAAATACATGCCTACCTCACCCACCTGTTCCGGTTTAACCGGTCCATTACAGACTTCCACACTAAATGTCTTGGACACCTCTTTTATAAAGTCCTCTTGGGAAAGGCCGTTTAAATCCCTCACAACTCGATTGTAATCCAGAATCTGAACCTGGTTGTCTGGAAAAATAACCGCAAGAAAATAATTATAGGATTCGTCACCCGTGTGATCAGGATTGGTTTCGCGCCGCCGGGCCGCCACCCGAGCAGCAGCGGCAGAACGATGGTGGCCATCGGCGATATATAACCGTTCGATGTCATCAAAGGCGCGGGTTATGGCGTCCACGGTGTCCGGCTGCCTCACCACCCACAAACTGTGTTGCACCCCATCATCGGCAGATACCGAGACGTCGGTCTCGTTGGCGGTGATCTCGTCGATCAGGACATCCACATGGCCCTGGTGACGATAGGTCAGAAATACAGGGCCAGTCTGGGCATTGAGGGTATCGATCTGTCGCACCCGATCATCTTCTTTTTGTGGGCGGGTGAATTCATGGCGGCGAATATCGCCGTTGTTATAGGCCTGCACCGAGGCCGCCACCACCAAACCCGTCTGGATGTGGTCACCCATTACAGCCCTATATATATAATAGTACGGCGCAGCATCGCGTTCGATGATACCGGCAGCCAGCATCCTGGCGAAATTTTCCGCACCCTTAGCATAGACCGCATCACTGTAGGAATCCGTCCCCGGCGCCAGATCGATCTCCGGTTTGGAGATGTGCAAAAAACTCCAGGGACGACCGTCCGCACGCTCTCGCGCCTCATCGCTATTGAGCACATCATAGGGGGGCGCGGTCACATCACTGGCAAAACCCGTAGCGGGTCTTAACCCAATAAAGGGGCGAATCAGGGTCATAAATAAACTAAGCCTCGGTCACGGGAGCGCATTGAAAACTACTTCGCCAGCAAGGTCAAACAAACCGGAAAATCGGCGAAAACCAACTACAACGTAATTTAGCTCATACTCCTTGTTAAGAACCGAATATGCTGTAATTATGATGCGTTCAGAATTCAATGGTTCAAGCCCACTGGATACCACCATGCCCCTGACCGAAGAGACCAAACAGCAAGTCCGCCAGACCCACGCCCCGTTTATCCATGCGGTGGTCAGCGCCGCCCAAAACCCCACTTTGCATAAAGAAATCGAGGGTATGCTCAACCATGCCGAGGAAAACGGCTGGGCTGCACTGGTGGTGGCGGTGCGTAGAATCCTGTCCGGTCACCATAACGAAGGCGTATTGGTGGGGCTGGACGACGAAGATCTGGTCATCGTGACCTGCATCCTGGACGGAATTCGTAATCCTGCCACCCTGCCCGACGTCACCAATACCGCCGACGGCAGCCAAGCCGCTCCAGGACTGGCGCAGATGATCCATGCCGCCCGTCAGGGGGATACCCAATCTCTCCAGGCCCTGGCCTTGATGGGCGAGCAGATGACCCGTGTGGGGGGTGATATGGCCCGGGTGGCCAGCACTTTCCATGCCCTGGTCCAAGGGGACCAGGACGTGGATACCCTGACTCAGGGCATGGAAATCAAGGGCTGCAACTTGCTCCTGGCCATTACAGAGGAGCTAGGCAAGTTCAAAACCCACTGATTCCTGCTTTGTCCCAACCAATCATCGGCTGGTTCATACGGCCTATCCCAAATGTGAATTTGTTCACAGATTATCTATTTGATGCTGTCTAAGCTTAAAGACAGATAAACGACTAACCGAAAGGACAGAGCCATGCAAGACCTAAATATAAGAGCCATCGATTCCAAGCAAGACCTGACAACTGAGGAAATTCGCCGCCAAAAGGCGCTGCGTCTTCTCCACGATCTGCGCGTGACCTTCGGTATGGACGATCTGGCGCGTCAATTCCTGCGCGATTATGTGAGCAAATTCCAGACCACGGTGAATCCGGCAGATGATATGCTCATTGACCGCGTGATGTACCGCGGCCTTAATGGTTAACCGTTCTACCCGTTCCATCTCTCCTCCTGATTAACCCCCATCCCTGATGACCCAGGTGGTGGGGGTTTGTTTTGCCACCCCAATACAGCACAACCACCAATCCTGATACACTGATTCCTCCTGGCCACGGAGAAAGCAACATGACGGATTGTCTTTTTTGTAAGATGGTTTCCGGTGACATCGCCCCGGACACGGTATACGAGGATGACGATGTCCTCGCCTTTCGCGACATCAACCCTCAAGCACCAACCCATATCTTGGTGATCCCTAAACGGCATATCGCCACCCTCAATGATCTGTGCGCTGAGGATGCGATATTGCTAGGGAAACTAAGCCTGGCTGCCCAGGCCCTGGCCGCGCAAGAAGGGATTGCCGAGCCCGGTTATCGTACGGTGATGAATTGCAATGCCGGGGCTGGACAGACCGTATTCCACATCCACATGCATCTTCTTGGTGGACGCCCCATGGGTTGGCCGCCGGGATAAGATAAATCACACCGAATCGGGGCGGTTAAAACTCTCCATATAGTCGTAATGCTTATGATCGCGGCGCCTGCGCCCAGCCCGTTGAATGACCACGCCCTTGATCTCAAAAGGGGGTATAAGCTCAATCTGCTTGTGGTCTGGATTGAGGTAACGCAGCCACTTACGCCCATTCTCGACCGCGTATTGGCCGAAAATCACCTCGCCACCATAGTCCACCACCATGTAAACGCCATCTTTACAGGGACTCCCGGGGTCCACAATAATAACATGGCCATCTTTGAATTCCGGCTCCATGCTGTCGCCCATGACCTGAAGCACATAGGGCTCTGAATTCTCTGCACTACAACCTGATTGACTCATAGCCTTAACTCGTTTAATTATGGCCTGATTGGCTAGGCCGGTTTATCCATCTATAACCGAATATAGGCTATTTTAAATAAATAAGCTCCGGCTAAGTGCTTTTTCGCCGTAGCGACGTAGGATTGTCGCTCCCTGCATACATTCACAATGACTAAAACCACTATGATCCGTTCAATACAACAGTTCTTTGAGGTCCGCCTGACAAGCCAGACCAACGTCGACCCGCAGTCTACAGATCACCGGTTACAGCTGGCTACCGCCGCCCTGCTCATCGAAATGACCCGGACCGACCATGACATTTCCGAGATTGAACAACAAGAGGTGACCGATGCCATACAATCGACCTTTGAACTTGACGACGAAGACACCCAAAACCTGATTGAATTGGCAGAGCAACAGGCCAAACAGGCAACCAGTTTGTTTGCGTTTACCAACCTAATAAACAATGGCTTCAACCGTGAAGAAAAAAATCAGGTCATTGAACTCCTTTGGCGGGTAGCCTATGCCGATCAATATTTAGAAAAAAACGAACAGCACCTCATGCGCAGGCTGGCCAATCTGCTTCACATCTCCCACAAAGACTACATCGCCGCCAAGTTTCGTGCCCGGGAATTGGCAGGAGTGGGGGCCGAGACGTAGGTCACAATAACCACCGTGTTAACCCGTCCCAAATCCTTCTAACAAGGGTGGGCATTTATGCCCACGCATCGAATCACGCACCAAACTGATAGCCTCACCTCATGCCCCCTCTGGCTGATAAAGATACTTCTGGAAACCCACGAACACATCCCGTATCCCGACGACATTACCCAAATCTGCTACTGCATCACCGACAGAGTGGTACTTCAGTTCCAGCAAATCAGGCAGTTTCTCCTGATCCAATTCACCGACCCCCTGCTTTATGTAGTGGTCCAGGACAAAGCGGAGAAATTCTTGTTGCGGGTAGTCGTAATGCGAAAATATCCGGCCTTTGCTTGCTGTTACCCGTTCCTCACGGGTAATGGGGTTTAATGCAAACGCTATGTAGGCCAGCACATCGAACAGATCGCTTTTCTCCGCATCGATCATACGTCTGATCTCGGCAAGCTGATCTTGCCCGTAGCCTTTTTCAGACAAGCCTTCCAACAGCGACTTACGGGTATCGGGCTTGCTCCATATCCTGCGAAGCTCGTCTTCGTCCTTAAACAACTCGGGTATATCGCCGTACAGACGTTTGATAAACTCTGCCGCCGACATAGGCTTGCCATCCGGGTTCCAGAAGGTCGTGGCCATCATGTGCTGGATGGTACGCTCTTTGCCGTCTGCCAGTTTGATCTTTATTTTATTTTTACAGCTACAGGGAGACTCGCCACATACCGGGCAGGGCTCGGGCGGTTCCTTTTCACAAGCACAAGGACTGTTCCCGCAGACCGCGCAAGGCCCTGGAGGTTCTTTTTCGCATACGCAAGGTGATTGATGACACTTATTGCAAGGCTCTGGATCTAACGGCTCACCATCCCATTCTGGGTCGTTAAAGTGCTCATAGGCTTTGACAAAATCGTAAAGGGTGAAGTAATCCTTACCTTCAAATAGTCGCGTACCGCGCCCAATGATTTGCTTGAACTCTATCATCGAGTTGATTGGCCGCATCAATACAATGTTACGAATATTGCGCGCATCCACTCCTGTGGAAAGTTTCTGAGAGGTGGTGAGAATGGTGGGAATAGTTTTCTCGTTGTCCTGGAAGATGCGCAGTTGCCGCTCGCCCTCCTCCCCATCATTGGCCGTCACACGCACACAGTAGTTAGGCTCACTATTGGTCTTCACCTGGTTGACCAGGTCGCGCACAGCCAGCGCGTGGTTCTGGGTTGCGCAGAACACCAGTGTCTTCTGACGCTGGTCCATCGTATCCATGAATAGCTTTACGCGATATTTCTCCCGCTCCTTGATCTCAATAATCCGGTTGAAATCATCTTCCGTATAGCGTTTGCTTGCTTCAACCTCACCCTCGATTAGGGTGTCATCGGAGGTATAGACATAGTCGTCCAGGGTGGTGGCAATCTGCTTGACCTTGAACGGTGTGAGAAATCCATCGTTGATCCCTTCTTTGAGTGAATACACATATACCGGTTCACCAAAATAGGTATACGTGTCGGCGTTATGAATGCGCTTGGGCGTGGCGGTCAGGCCCAACTGCACGGCGGGCGAAAAATACTCCAGGATGCCTCGCCAGTTGCTCTCGTCATTGGCCCCGCCCCGGTGGCACTCGTCGATGACAATGAAATCAAAAAAATCCGGTGGGTAGTCGCCAAACTTGGGTTCCGGATTGCCCTCAGCATCGCTGCCAGACATGAAGGTTTGGAAGATGGTAAAGAACACGCTGCCGTTCTTGGGAACCCGTCCCTTCTTACGGATCACGGCAGGATCAATGCGCACCAGCGCGTCCTCGGGAAAGGCGGAGAAGGCGTTGTAGGCCTGATCCGCCAGGATATTGCGGTCAACCAGAAACAGGATGCGGGGCCGACGGCCAGCATCACGGTTCAGGCTCCAGCGGCTGTAGAACAGCTTCCAGGCAATCTGAAAGGCGATAAACGTCTTGCCGGTGCCCGTGGCCAAAGTAAGCAGTATCCGTTGTCTGCCTTCGGTTATGGCGGCCAGGGTCTTGCGGATGGCGATGTCCTGGTAGTAGCGCGCCTCCCACATGCCACCCTTGTCCTCGAAGGGCACTTCGGCAAAACGGTCCCGCCACTCGTTTTGCTCCGCAAAGGTGAGATTCCACAACTCGTCCGGGGTTGGATATTGAGAGATATAGTTCTCGTCACCCGTCTCCATGTCAATCTGGTAGATGCCCTTGCCATTGGTGGAGTAGGTATAGCGGACATGGAGTTTTTCGGCGTATTTCTTCGCCTGGCCGACACCTTCCGTATCTTTCAGCCCAACCCGTTTTGCTTCTATCACCCCGAGTTTGTGACCACGGTAGGTCAGCACATAATCGGCAACCTCCGCCTTGCTGCGCTGGCCAGCGCCTTGCAATCGTCCCGGCGCAATGACCTCACGCCGCACCCGACTGTGGTTCACCTTACCCCAGCCCGCAGTGGCCAAGGCCGGATCGATTAGCTCGGCGCGGGTTTCGGCTTCATTTAGTCCGGGTTTATTCACACATTCTGCTGCCTTTAGCTAATCACTCCTCGTTCCCACGCTCCAGCGTGGGAATGCATAGTAAGAAATTCAACAATCCCCATGGCTTCAATTCCATTACCCAAGGGAAAACAGTCTTCTCCAGGATAAATGACAAACTTACGGCTTGCCTTGATATCTTCACAGGCATAATGAAATCCTTTGGATACTTGAGGCGCTGAAGAACGCTTGACCTCAATGGCCCACACCGCGTTTTTGGGACCTTCCAACACCAAATCCACTTCCGCCTGGGCACTGGTTCGATAATAGCTGTAACGCCACTTATCCGAAACATGGTTGAGAATATTTTCGACAACAAATCCTTCCCAACTGGCACCCACCGCAGGATGGCCAAGTAGGCCTTCAAAATCGGTGATGTTCAAAAACCGATGCACCAGACCACTATCACGAAGGCATATTTTAGGTGCTTTGACCAGGCGTTTTTGGGTATTTCCCAACCAAGGCGGGATTTGCCGCAGCATATAAAAATCGGTCAGCGTATCAATATAGTTCTTGATGGTTTTGTAACTCACTCCCAGGCTTTCTCCCAGCTTTGAATAATTGACCTGTTGCGTATTGCCGTGCGCCAGCATCGACCAGAGCCGCCGCAAGGTGGTTGTGGCAATGTGCGGCCCCATCAATGGAATGTCTTTTTCGACATAGGATGAAATAAAATCACTGCGCCAATCCCAGCTATCATTATCACTTGCCGCCAGAAAACTATCGGGGAAACCACCGCGCAGCCAGAGCCTTTCCAGATCAAAAGTGGCTGGATCGGCCTGTCGAGCCTCCAGCACAGAAAAAGGACTCAGTTCCAAAAACCGGATGCGGCCCGCCAGGGTCTCGGAAGAATGCTGGATAAGATCACGCGAGGCGGAACCCAACAACAAAAACTGGGCACTGGTTTCCCCCGCCCTTTTGCGAATATCCACCAGACCCCGTAGCAGCCGGAACAAATCCGGTTGCCGCTGCACCTCATCAATGATCAACAATCTATTTTCGAAGCGGCGCAGATAGGCCTCAGCATCGGCGAGTTTGGCCAGATCCGTATCCAGCTCAAGGTCTAAATAGACCGATGGTTTACGAATCGATTTGGCAAGCGCCAACGCCAGAGTGGTCTTGCCCACCTGTCTTGGCCCCAAAAGCGCCACCACCGGCCTAGTCTCCAGCGCTCTTACTAATTGGGGGTGTAGGCCACGCTCCATCATCATTGCAAATTAGCATTGCTAATTCTATATTACAATGATGTATGGCAGCGAATTACTGGGGCTTTCTCGGTAGTTTCCCTCGTTCCCGCGCTCCAGCGTGGGAACGAGGCATTGGAGGGGGATTGGTCCGACTAAGGATCAGGACAAGCTATGCAGCGCCTACATGGCGCGGGAATGCAAGAAAGAGAGTGCCTTAAACAGAGCCCTATATTAAGCAAAACGTGCTCGGCGGATGACGGCAAGCTGTCTTTGCGTTGCTTTTTCCAACACATCAGCGTACACGCGTTTCTTCTCGGCAGAGGACGCGTAGCGAATGAACTCCGAAAAAGGAGTCGAGGAAACGATTTTAGATTTGCGTTTAAATGAGAACATAGGCATAGACCATTATAGACCACGATAGGCCAACTTGACGTGGACCTCCGCCTCATTCATCCGCAACCTCCACGGCAAGCATATTCATGATCAGGCGGATCATAGTTTCCTTGTTGGCAGGATCAGATTCCGCGACCAGCAGTGTTAACGCCGCCAAACCAATGTCGTTGATGACCGGCTGCTTGTCCCGCCCGAGCAGGCGCCCATTGCGGTTGAGAAAATCGACAAACAGATAGGCACCGCTGCGCTTATTGCCGTCAGCAAAGGGATGGTTCTTGATAACAAAATACAGCAGGTGCGCCGCCTTGGACTCTATGGTTGCATAAGCCGGTTCGCCAAATACAGTCTGATCAAGATTGCCCAGTAGAGAGGCCAGCCCTTGCTCGCGCTCCTGTGCAAACAACGTGGTCGCTTCGTCACGGGCAATCAACTCCGCCTTCAATCCGGCCAAAGCCCCGCGCGCCTCCTCAACCGTCTGCAAAACACCTCCCGTTTGGGCACGTGGTTCACTCAACAGGCCCTCATCGTAGCGTTGCAACAGCAAAAAGGTCTGGGCATAGCGGGTAACGATATCGACCAGTCCCCGTCCGGTATCGGTCTGCAATTCCGGGCTTTGTGCCACCTTTTGCACTAGCGCCAAGGCCGCCTCCA
>DRJZ01000005.1 GCA_011052015.1 Acidiferrobacteraceae bacterium
AACATGATGGAGTGGTGGCTGTGCCTGGTGATGCCCAAAGAGGAAGTCGAACAGATTGCCCGGTTCAAAGATTTGACCGATGTGCAGCGCAGTCTCCTGCTGTCTGCCCGCAAGGAACCTGGTAAATATGTCGAGGGCGTGGTGCTGTCAGACAATCTCGAAGCCTTGTTCCGTAATGTGCCGCCACCGTTGTCTCTAGCACTTGCTATGACGGAGAAGTATGAGAAGGCCGAGCGTGGCGTGATCATGAAAGAGCAAAACTGTAGTGAGCTTGAGGCCGTTCATATCATTGCGGAAAGGATTGCACAAAGTCGTAGCGGCTAACCAGACACTCTGTTCAACGCGCCATAACTAATTGATTAAAATAGTTTATAGGCACTTTTTCTTAGAAGTTTTATGTGAAAAAAGCCCAATATCCCCAACCCTGTTTGATTTCAAATATTTACCAGTAATCTGCTATACTGGCGTATATTAGATTTCTAAAATATGCCAGATATTCTTACTTTTTAGCGAAAATTGAGGTCAGAGTGCCAAAGGTTATAGAGAAAAAATTGATTGAAGAGTTTAAAGACAGGGAGTACTTCTCCAGAGGAGAGCTCTTCGACTTCTTCCGTTACTTTGAGCCAGAACTGAAAGAAGGAACTTTCGGGTGGAGAATCTATGACCTCAAAAACAGGAATATTATCAAATCTCTCAAAAGGGGGGTTTATGTCATTTCTTACAAACCCAGATATAAACCGGACATCTCCCCCAGTTTACTAAAAATAGCCAAACAACTTACCGAACGATTTGATGGAATAAAACACTGCATCTGGGAAACTTCATGGCTCAATGAATTTGCCCAACACCAGACAAGCAGATCTATGCTTATTATCGAAATAGAGAAAGGTTTTGAAGAATCTTTGTTTTATGAACTGAAAGATCGCGTGCGTAGAGAAGTATTCTTGAACCCTGATGAAAAAGCCATTGATTTCTACATAGCCGAAAGCAACCAACCTGTCATCATAAAGAAGCTGCTTACAAGAGCTCCTCTATCAAAAAGGACTGAGAAAAATATCAAATTCTACATCCCCACAATAGAAAAGATTCTGGTCGATTTGTTTGCGGAGGAGAGACTTTTCTATTACGTGCAAGGCTCAGAATTGATGCACATTTATGAAAATGCGATCACTGGCTACACCATCAACTTTACTAAGTTGTTTAGTTACGCTAAACGAAGAGAGCGGGAACAAGATATCAAGCAATTCATGACCAACCATATGTTTCACCTGGTGAAAGGTATTATAAATGATTAAAGGCCAGTGTTTTACTGAAGAGTGGTTGGATCAATTTAAAAAGCAAAAGGACCACAAGCGAATCGACAAGATCATTCTTGAAAAAATGATCTACGCACTACATCTGTTGGAACAGTTAAAGTCAATTGGCCTCGACTTTGTTTTTAAAGGCGGTACCAGCTTAGTGCTTTTACTCGAAGAAGGAAATCGGTTTTCCATTGATATCGACATAATCTGTAAGACCCAGAGGGGAGAGCTGGAAGCAATTCTGAACAAAGTCATTGAGTCATCACATTTCACCGAGTGGAAACTGGATGAGCGTCGAAGCTATCAACCTGGAGTGCCGAAAGCACATTATAAGTTTTCCTTCGATACCGGAATGCACGGTTCCGGTGCAATTTTGTTGGATATACTCATTGAAGAATCCATTTACCCCGAACTAACTGAAAGAGCCATTGTAACCAAATGGATTGAGACGGAAAAAGAAACCATGGTCACCGTGCCATCCATTAATTCCATTACCGGAGACAAACTGACTGCTTTTGCTCCAAACACCGTTGGCATTCCCTACTTCAAAGGAAAGGACCAGCAGTCGTTCTCCATGGAGATTTGCAAGCAGCTTTTCGATTTGAGCAAGTTGTTTGAGCAGATTGACAATATAGAGATAGTAGCTGAAAGTTTTGAAGCCTTTGCTAAACAAGAAATTGAATATCGGAAAAATGGCAATCCTGATACTACATTAAACCCTGAAATTGTATTGCATGACACGATTGACACTTGCGCTATCCTTGCAAAGAGAGAACGTGGCTCCGATGGCGAGAAGGCCAAGTTCAAAGAATTACAGAAAGGGATCAAAGCTTTTGGTACCGGATTCCTTATGGCGGGAAATTTTCGTATTGATGATGCGGTACCGGCCTCTGCACGAATTGCCTACTTGGCCGCCAAAATTCTGATAAAGGATCTATCACCTATCACCTATTATGACGAGCAAGATATCAAAGGATTAACAATAGAGGACCCAGACTGGAATTTCCTGAACCCATTGAAGCGACAACCAGACAAGTCTTCTTTTTACTACTGGTACCAAGCCATGAAATTACTGACAAAGAAATAATCATAATGATAAAATTAAATAAAAGGACGTAGAATAATTCACTAAAGTTGACCGTCTGCAGAGGCGGCTTAGCTCCACCGTTCCAATGTCCGCTTTTCCAACTTCTCCATGTTTTTAAAAGACCGATTCTGGCCGGGTTTCCGCCCGTTGAGGGCGGCGATTAGTCCGGGAATCGTACGGCCAAATAATCAATGCAGTGGTGTGGGGGGCATCCGGTTTTTAAACGCCTATTTTCCCAGACATAAAATCCCTGGCACAGCTGTAATGCCAATTCGTCCGGGTTGTCGTCAGATACCGGATCAAGGTGCAGCCTGGTGTCTCGGGCTGCACGCCCGAGTTGTAGAACACGAACCGGTGACCTTGGTAGTTCTGGGTCAGTTCACAAAAGAGCGGCAGATAACCCTTCCCGCCAAAGAAGACCAGCGCATCATCGGAATCATTCGGTAGCAGACAAAAGTCGTGATATTGATCCTGTTGACTACGCTGTTTATATTTCTGATCTTTGGGCGTTTGCGCGAAGGTGATGTCATATTTTGGTGTCAGAAATTTTGCACTAATGAGTCCCCAACCGGCGGACAGGATGAAAATATTATCAACGCCGTATTGTTTGACTAATCGTTCGTACGTCGTGTTGCTATAAAGTTTGTATGCCGGGCTCAGATTCAGCGGATTGTTTCCGGCTCGGTTGTTGTAATCAACCAGCAGTTCCCGCCAGGTCTTTCCATTCTCAGTCAGATCGTCGGGGCGAGCATAGAGGTAGGCATCAGATGGAGGAGCTTTATCCGGGTTGGCGACGAACAAAACTGGCTTTCCATCGCCATTCGTCAGGTATCCTGCATTGGGATCTTTTTTTGCGGCACACTGAATCACGATCTTCATGGTGTGTGTCCCATCTCTGACACCAGCCTTTCCAGTTCATCAAGAAAGACGGGATCATAGTCTTCATCGACATGGTTCTGATTCCAGATCCCGGAATTGCGGACTTTCTCCCGGTTACAGTGATGACCCAACCACTGCGGGGAAGCAGCGTCAGCGGGCAGTTTGTTGTAATTGCTAAGTAGCGCGATGGTATTGCGCTCTATGTAGCCGCGCAGACTATTTGGCCCCGGTTCGTCGGCTATTTCGAGACACAGAAAAGGCATCTCGCGGATCGATTTGCTGACGAGTTGTTCCAAAGGTTGTTCTTTCTCCGGGATGTCTTTGGGTGCAGAACTGCCCTGTCCCCATGTTGGATAGACGTGCCCATCGAGATCTACTAACGCCGTGCCAACGATGAGCCGAAATATGGAACCGCGGTGGTTGCCGCCACCGGTCTTTGCTGAACCTTTGTGCTGGGATAATCGGTTCCAAAGAGTGGTGCGCGAGCCGGCTTTGAGTGCATGGGTGCCGACTCGCACAATGCGCGGCCCTGGGCCCGTATCCGTTCGGCTTTCTCCGGGTTCCTGAAAGAAATAAACACCGCGAACTGGCCAGTCCATTCGACCGGTAGATTCTGACAGCAACCGTGTTCCACCTGACTTTGCAGACAGACCTTCCACAATCGCGTAAAAGTGTGTCAGGTCAGCGATCTGTTTTGTAACGGCGGATTTACCTTCCAATGTTGGATATCTCCTGAGTTCGCCCATAACGGTTGTTGGCACCTGTTTCTACTCTACCCGGACGATCCGCGAATGGCTATTCAAGGGACGTTGTGCAGTCAATACGATGACCTTGTCCAAAAAAAACAACGACAGAACCTGACTTGATTTTCTGTAGGCCGTTTTAATGGCGTGGTGCAGTATCGCAAGTTATGCGATGCCCTGAAAACACCTTCCCAAATAAAGCCCACTGGTCAATGATCGCTCGTGTGTTGGCACCGTTGATCATGGCCGCACTATCTGGGGTGACTGCGGCAGATACCAATAGCCCACCGACAAGAGTTGAAGTCTTCACCACGACAGATCAGGCAGTCGCGGGTGCTTCTGCGATAGATTTTAAACAACAGGTCCCGGAGATCGACCTTCAGGTCTATCGGCTCGATGGCATTCGGCAAATGGAGCTTACGTTGTCGGGCAATCTCCCCAATGACGCGGAGGCGGCGAAGCGGATCGTACTACAGCGTATCCAGCAAATGGATAAACCGTCTACCGCCCAGATGCAGCAGGCGGCTATCGGGCTGGCAAAAGTCATTCAGTATGGCATTGGCCGGTATCCGGTTATCGTGTTCAACGGGGAGGCCGTCGTCTATGGCGTCACTGATCCGGGTGAGGCCTTGCGCCGCTATCGACGCTGGCGGGACGGGGACGGGTCATGACACGGCGCAGCCTGACGGCCATTTTGTTTGCCGCCCTCGTCAGTATGTCCGGCCCGGGGATTTCCGGCATGATTACGACGCCAGGTATCCTTGCTCAGACAACGGCAGGAGCACTGTCCTGCATGCAGTGGATGCCCGTCGGCGCCTGCTTCTGGCTACGCTGTTCCTTCTCCGGTTGCAGGGTTCGCACTTCGATCAAGGTCGGTCATTACAACCCGGATCTGGTCGTCAGTACCTACAACGAACTGGGCGGCAATCCGTGGGCGGAGATCCGTGCCACCCTGGGCCTCGCCCAGAAAGCGGCTGCCCGTGGTTTGCTGGGGTCTTTGTTGCCAGTGCCGATCGACAGCGCCGGCAACAGGACGGAGGGCGCTTCGGAACATGACCACCAGAATCTGATATACCGTGAAACAGACGCCATCGGCCATCCGCTGAGTTCACTGTCCGGTCTCGTTTCCGGGGTAGGGCTTTTGTGTCCGTCCCAGACCAGGTCTTTCCTCCCGTATTTCCAGTCTGGACTCGATGCCCTGTCTTGGCGACAGGAAGTGCCGGAGATCTTTTATCCAGCCAGCCTGATTCCCGGTCTGCGCGAGTTGGGTACCTGGCCCCTGCAAACCTGGGGCGGGGTCTATCCACGCACCGGCTGGACCACCCAGGCCGAAGAACCGAAAGCAGCGGCTATCAACGCCCAGCGGGCCGGTGATATCGTCACGCGCACCGGTCAGCCACATGTCTATGTCCCGGTGACCGGGTCATCGTCTTCCATGAAGGTCTGGCCACCGGGCCCGCTGGTGGAGAAAGACCGGACCACAGGAACCTGGCAGATGTTGCTTCCAAAGCCGGAATTGAGCTGTAGCGTTTTCGGCACGAATGATCTCGCCAGTCTCACCGGGTGGGGCGGTGGCCGCGTCGATAGCGAGGGCGATTATGTCTGGAATCTGTGGCGGCCCTACCAGTGCTGCCGGCGACGCGGGCAGGTTTTTCTGTTCAATATCGATTGGATCAACTATCCCCTATGATGACATACGCTGCATACACATGGCGCCGTCGGTTGCTGACCATCTGGCTGCTGGTCGGGTTACTTAGCCTGAACAATGCGCAGGCACTCACCAGGGAGCCGACCGAAGACAGCTTCTGGTATTACCAGATCGGCGGTGCACAACCGGTTTCAGCCCCCGCCAATCCCTCTGTCGTGTCCGTGACCCTCGGTGGCTCGGCACAACTGGGACTGGGCTACAGCTGCGGCAAGTTCGATCCCGTGGCAGCTATTACCAATACGCTGAATAACATTGGCACCGGCGTCGACAACGCGATGAATGCGATGACCACAGCGGCCAGTGCTGCGATCGCCTCACTCCCGGCGTTGATTCTGCAGCGTGCTAATCCCGGTCTCTACGATCTTTTCCAGAATGCACTCTTGAAAGCCCAGGAG
>DRJZ01000006.1 GCA_011052015.1 Acidiferrobacteraceae bacterium
ATCAGCTCGGCCTGTGCTTTTTGGGCTTCCGCAAGTTTCTCATCGCGGATTTTAAGCACTTCCTGCAAATCAACCAATTCCCGCGCTTTTTCTTCAAGGTCAGTTGATACTGCCAGTTTGGCTTTCCGGGCCTCTTCGGAAATGATTCGAGCACGGTCCTTCTTCAGCTGCGCTTCAACCTGATCGGCCACTTGTTCATCGAGCCTGGTTTTGGTCTCAGCCAGTTGTGTTTCCTTGTCACGAACGGTCTGCTCACGTTGGGCAATGTCGCTGTCTTTCTGTGCGAGCTGCTGCTCAAACTGCTGACGGGTGGACTCAATCAGTGGCGCGGCCAGTGACTCGGTGAGTTTGATTTCCGTTTTGCAGTTGGGACAGGTTATGGTTGGCTCGGTCATTTCAAACGCATCCTAATTCGTGGAAACCGCGATCCCAAGCATCTCGCCCCAGGTTCTTCCTGTCAGTTTCCGGCCATTCGCCTTGACCGTCAAATGAGAGGGCATGACATATATAGCCATAACCACTTGTTTATAAAAATATTTAATTCATGACTCTTGTCAAAGCCTTCCTGATGCTTCCAGAACATCAAATGAAGCGTATAGAGAACCGCAACGATTCAATAAAACCATATTTATCAATTTACTACATTGGGTCTCCCACCTGCTGCCAGTTATTTAGCTTAACTTTCTCTTGAATATTCAGGGCCGCATACCGATAATACCTGCAAAGGACTGGGGATTCCCGGTCGGCAACTGGCCTCGGCGGATTCGCCGGGGCCTTTTGCTTTCCAGCCTATACAGAATATTCAGGGGAAACATTTCAGCCCCCACCCATCACGACTACCAGCCGAGTTCGAATAAAACTTAAGACTCAACACGTCATATGCCCGGTTAGGCTGGCCTGGCCGTAAGACACTAATCCCAACCGGCCTCGCAACAAGATCGGCAAGCTGTAAACCTGCCGAATTACTTTTTTTATCTGCAAAGATAATTTCAAATGGCAGTTGATCGCCATGATAGTTGCCACCATCACAAACTCGCCTGAACTCCAGTTCCAGCTCCCTGTCCTCCTGTCTTCCGCGTTGCTCGACAACAACATGAGTCCGTGCAGTAACCGCATTCTGCGATCTCAGGAAATAAAATAACCGTTCCAGACCAAACTCCAGCGCTACATGATAGGGATTATCCGGGTTAGTGTAGCGCCTTCTATAGGCTTCCTTGCGAATCACAGACGCTATCAGTGTGAAATTCGTATCGCTGACTATCCGGGATAGTTTGCCCAGAAATTCTTCTTTCCTTTCCCTGCTTTTCAGGAATGAGAACGCACCACGATCCTTGCGAATATCAGTTTCATGCAATATCACCTGGTCATGCCCGAAGTGTTCGAATTTAAAGCGCTGTAATGTAGGGACTAGCTGCTCGATGTAATCGCTTTTACGGAATATGCAGAATGCAAGCACGAATATCGGGTAATCGGTGCTGATAGACCGTAGGCCGTGATCACCACTCTCATCGACAAACACTATATAGTCAGAATGTCCTCGATCTATCATTTCCCATACTCATTAGCACCAAACACTGGCTTATCAGTTCGATACCGGGCGCGAGGCGTCGAATATCATCCGGGTTAAATCCCGGTTGCACTTCGAGACGAAACAAACGGCGCTCATCGAAACCTCCGATATCTTCATCCGCGCGTTCCTGTGCGCGCTGAAGAGACCCCTGCAACGCCTGTGCATGCGCTACAGGATCTTCCGGTGGTGAAAATCTGGGTGGTGGTTTTGGTCTACGCTCGTTAACAGGCTCTTCGCGCGAAATCTTCAAGTGAGGATAATTTTCATCCATTATCGCGCGACGCAACACACGCTCTATGTCTGCATGGCTTGTGCCCTTGAATAGCTCAACCAGTTTAGTGGACTCCAGCTCGAAATCACGGCGTACCCCGCGCAGTTTGATTCCCATCAAATTACGGATCTGTTCCGTGCTTGGGGGTTCGAACACGAGCACTTCCTCAAATCTACGCCATACCGCTGAATCCAGAATTCCTTCATGATTGGTAGCAGCAATCAGTATGCTCCGCCCCTGGTATGCATCCATCATTTGCAAAACTGAATTAACAACGCGCTTGAGTTCACCATGTTCTGCACTGTCAGAGCGCTCCTTGGCGACTGCATCAAACTCATCAAACAGCATAACCATAGGCATGGTGGAAGCAAAATCGAAAACCTTACGCAAATTTGCCGCTGTTTCTCCCAGATAAGACGAGACAACACTGTCAATCCGAACAACGGCCAGCGGCCTTCCAAGCTCACTAGCCAAAATTTCTGCGGTCAAAGTCTTGCCACACCCCGGTGGACCACAGAAGAGCAATTTATCCGCAGGTTCCATCCCGTAGCTGCGCAGCAAATCCTCGTGATGATGCTCCGCAAGAATCTCGTCAAATTGGACTCGGTTCTCGTCTGACAAGATGACATCTTCAAGTCGTCGAGCGGGCTCTTTCATTGCCAGCAATGGCAGACCGCGTTCTTTGTCTGAAGGGACGCTGTTTTCGCCGATATGTCGATACGGTAAAGGGCGACCGTAGAGTATCTTTTCCAGATCATTGGCCAACAGGTGATGCTGCTTGGCGCGCTCCTCCTGGATGACCTCTTCTGAAACACTGCGAAACGCTTCCAGATTCCCTTCTGAACCCGATTTTATTAGCTGCCTCAGTAGCTTGCTGCTTGCTATGCCTCGCCTCCCCAAGCTATTTTCTACCTTATTGAATCATAACCCATTACACCCAGATCAGTGACCCTAAGTCGATAATTGTTCAAATTGGCAGGATAGTATGGACTCAACCAAAGGCCAGGGACTCAGTAAGTTTGATCTCCGTTTTGCAGTTAGGGCAGATAATGGTTGGTTCGGTCATTTCAGATTCCATGATTTGGTACGGGCACGATTAAATAAATCGTCAAATGAAGCGCATAGAGAGAATAATCCATATCTAATTGTTTTATATAAATATTACTCATATTCCGGACACCTCAGCCAGATTACGGCACCCATTTGTCAAATGAAAAACTCATCTCTGTCAAGCCCACCAAGGTACGTACTTGAAGTACTTACGATTGGCACCAGGGTCAAAAATCCTGATGAACCCAGCATCCACTGTATCGCGGATAATTCTTGAGGCAACCGCGCTGTTCCTGGAATCGATTGCAAAACGATCTCGCAAACTTGCGTTGGTCATGTAGTCACGGTTGACATACCTCAGACAAGCGTGCAGATAACAGGCACGAATTCGGTCTTCCTTATCCATCTTTTTTAATGGCCGGTGAGCAAACAGGACGGCCCGTGTGTGGTCGCTAGCAACTTCGAAGACCGGCGCAGGCAATTGGTAAACCTCCGTTTGAAAGACGACCTTGTCCACGCCCGTGCCCCGCTCTTCGCAGACACCAATTCTGCGCATGAAGGACGCCAACGATTCATTGCGTGATCTTGGTGGGCTATCCAGAAATCTCTCTGTCTCTACCAGCGGGGTACCCGGATTTGTGATTTCCATATAGTTGTCGAAGATTTCGATCATGGGGCCGGTTCCCGTCATGAAAAAATCCTGATGAATAAGTGCGTTGGCAACCAGCTCACGGACAGCAATTTCAGGATACATAGCCACTGACTTTCGCAATGCCTTGCCGATCACCTCATTGGTTGGTAACTGGTTATTGATGAAATCAATCAATCCCGCATAGCCGCAGGCATATCCTCTGGAACCTTCTTTCTCCCGAATGGTTTCGACTCGGCTATTTCCCTTATACAGAATGACCCGAACTGACTTGCGTTTCAGATGTTTGAAATCCGACAGTCGTTTTGCAAACAGTATCGCGCCGAGATTCGTGATATCCCAACGGCCAGTCTCATTCCTGTTGATCAGGTCATCCGCCGCCAGGCATTCAATGATGCCGTCACGGTTTTCAGGCAAATTCAGCCCAAGCAAGTCAAAGTAGGATGGATAATCCAGAAGCTTCAATACATTCTCAGCGCTCTCGTCCTCAGCGGC
>DRJZ01000007.1 GCA_011052015.1 Acidiferrobacteraceae bacterium
TGCCTTTGCCCCGCCTGGCAGGCGTCACCAGTGCGCGGTGTTTGCTGTTGTGCCCAAACAAGGGCATAAAGGGGCGAACACGCCATGGAAGCGGGTCAGGTTGATCCTGGGCTTGGGCACCAACGCTGCTAACCTGGCGATGAAGTCCAAAGGCTCGAAGATGACATGGGTCGTACCATTCTTGTAAGGCGTCTTGAGTTGGGTCGCTCCACGCATCCCTGCGCCCGCGACATTAGTAAATCCCTTCACGTCATAACGGACATTGCCATGGGATGTGAGCGCTAACCGTTTTTCCGAGACCGCCGGGCGGCTGATGTACCGACACAGGCGTTCCAGCTTGTCCCGCTCATGGGCCTTGGTGGCCACGTCGGCATGTAGACTGAAGCCGGACACCTTACCCAGCGTGTCACCGAACTGATCCTCCGGGTCGCAGGCCGGCAGGGTTTGTAAGGTAAATACCTTGCGCCCCTGTCGCGCCCCCACGACGATGCGGTAGGTGACGGAGTATCCTAACAACTGATTCATCGGGTCTTCATCCACCGCGTCCGAGGCCAGATAGCTGTTTTCGGCATCCCGCTCCAGCAGACCCTGCCGCTCCAGATAACGGCCAATGGTGTGGGCCAATTGAGTCAGTTCCTCGCTGGTCGGCGCTCTGACCCATCGAAACCGGGTGGCTGTTACGTTGGCACCCTCTATGTAAACGCCATCAAGGCTGCATAGAAGCCAGTCGCATTACTTAGAACAAACACTTTAGAAAAAGTAGGAAAGCCCTTCAGCAATACCCCAGAGGACAACTGCCCCATAGATACCCGCCAACACGTCGTCGAACATAATGCCGAAACCACCCGGTATGTCTTTATCAAAACGGCGGATGGGCCAAGGCTTGGTAATATCGAACAACCGGAACAATACGAACCCGGCCAATAGCCACACCAGACCCGAGGGCGCAAAGCTCATAGTAACCAGGTAACCTACAATTTCGTCCCAGACGATACCGGGGTGGTCATGCACGTCCAGGTCTCGAGCGGTACGCCCACACAACCACACACCCACAACAAACAGACCTGCGGTAATACCCAGGTACAGCGGCCAGGGCAGACTGCTCATAAGCATAAACAGGGGCATCGCCACCAGAGTTCCCCAGGTCCCTGGGGCCTTCGGACCACAGCCGCTACCAAAACCAAACGCCAAAAAGTGAATAGGACTGCGCCACACGCTCCGGGGGCACTGTGATTGCCTGTCAGCCATGGCTAGGAAAAGTGATTAAAGCCCCGGCGGCCGGTTTCAAAAAGACTGCCATTCGTTTGATAGACACGAAGCCCCGCCTCAGATTCAATGGCGCCGATTTGATGGAGCGGACAAGACAACCTGGCAAATTCCTCTTGGACAGTATTGGCGTATTCGGGTGGCAGGGTAAAACAAAGTTCATAGTCGTCGCCGTGACTCAAAGCGAACGCCCAGTCGCCTCCGCCCTGGAGATAGGCCCTATAGATGTCGGACACGGGAATCCGATCCAATTCGATGCTGGCGCCAACGTGGCTGGAGGACAGGATATGACCCAGATCCGCTATCAGACCGTCCGATAGGTCTATAGCCGCACTGGCTCGATCTCGCAGTACCATGCCCTCCTGTACTCGGGGATCGGGCCGGTTGAGCCTGTGGATGAGCTGCGGGTGCCGGTCTTGGGCCAGGGCTATCGCGCCCTGAAGAACACCCAGTCCGAGGGCGGCATCACCCACGCTACCGGTTACATAGATCGAGTCCCCCGGTTTGGCGCCGCCCCGGGTCAGGGCCTTCCCGGTGGGCACCCAGCCACACAGCTGCACGCCCACCGTCAAAGGTCCCCGCACCGTGTCGCCGCCCACCAACTGAAGGTTATAGACCTTCGCCAACTCATAGAAACCCCGAATGAAATCTGACAACCAGGTTTCATCGGCCTCGGGCAGCACTAATTGCAGGCTGGCCCAGGCAGGTTCCGCCCCCATGGCGGCAAGATCACTGAGATTGGCCGCCAGGGATTTGTAGCCGATATCACAGGCCGGGGTGGCCTCAGGAAAGTGGTGGCCCGCCAGCAATATGTCACTGGTCATAACCAATTCTTGATGGGGGGGGCAGCGCAGAACGGCGCCGTCATCGCCCACGCCCAGCACTACATCGTCACGGGTGACACCACCCGACGCAAAGAATCGCTGAATAAGGGTAAATTCATCCACAGCCGCAGTAGACCGTGGCTAATCGCTCATCTCGTCTGATCGCAACTCCATGGCGACTTTGTCCGTCACCCCATTGATGAAGCGGTAACTTTGCTCTGAGGCGAAGGTTTTAGCCAATTCCACAGCCTCATTGATGACGACTTTAAAAGGAATATCGTGTTCAAACTCGAGTTCAAACGCGGCGATACGCAATATAGCCCGTTCCACCGGATCCACGTTCTCAATATCACGTCCAATGTGGGGAATAATGTGGTCTTCCAATTCGTGGATTCGCAGGGGCACTTCTTTTACCAAGTGGTGAAAGTACACCTTATCGGCGCCGCTTAGATCGTGATCATAAATAAAGTGGGATTCAATATCATCGGTATCCTGCCCAGTGAGGGCCCACTGGTACAAGGCCTGCACCGCCGCCATGCGCGCCTGATGTCGACTCCCCGGCACGTGTCCCCCTAAACCCGCAACTTGGCGAGCAGGTTCACCATCTCGACCACCGCCATGGCCGCCTCGGCGCCCTTGTTGCTGCCTTTGGCATCGGCCTTGATATTAGTCTTGGTATTGGTCTTAGCATCAACCTTGGCGCAAGCACGTTCAGCGGCCTGGTCGCTGGTATCAACGGTCAGCACCCCAAAACCTACTGGGAGATCAAACTGATAACCAACCTGAGAGATACCTTTAACACATTCCCCCGCCACATATTCGAAATGGGGCGTGTCACCCCGTATCACCGCACCCAAGGCGATGATCCCGACATACCGTCCTGATACTGCCATAGCCTTGATAGCCAAGGGCAATTCAAAGGCTCCCGGCACCCTCACCACATCTACCCTATCAGCGGAGATGCCGTGACGTTCCAATACATCAACCGCACCTTCAAGCAAGCGATCACCGATAAAGCCGTTAAATCGACTCAGGGCAATGCCCAGGCGTCCCTCACCCAAGGTGGGTTCACCCTCAATGATTTTGTAATCTTGCATCAACCTATCCTTTCTAATTTCATTATCTTTCGTCAACATACTCCACGATGTCCAGACCAAAACCGGAGAGGCTGTGGACCTTGACCGGGCTGCCCAATAGACGCATCTTGCCCACACCCAGGTCCGCCAGTATCTGGGCGCCAACCCCCACCATGCGCACATCCTCTGATTTTTCCTGTCGATCACCGGCGCGGTGGGTCTCAGGACGAGCATATTGCGCAATTTGATGGATGAGTTCAGCGCCCTCCATAGGGTAGTCTAACAGCACCACAACACCATGACCTTCTTTGGCGATGCGCTCCAACGAGGAACCTACCGGCCAAGTGTAGCCAGGACGAAATTCGGCAAATCGATCTAATCCGCCGCTATCCACATGCACCCGCACCAGGGTAGGTACATCCGCCTGCTGTTCACCCATGGACAGGGCCAAGTGGGTACGGCCATCAATCACATCAAGATAGGCGCACAAACGAAATTCGCCAAACGCGGTGGCAAAGGGGCATTGCGCTACCCGCTCTACAGTGGACTCATTTTCCAGGCGATAGCGAATCAAATCAGCGATAGTGCCTATCTTCAATCCGTGCTCTGCGGCGAAGGTCTCCAGCTCGGGCAGACGCGCCATGCTGCCATCCTCGTTCAGGATCTCACAAATCACCCCGGAAGGATCAAGCCCTGCTAGCCTGGCCAGATCTACCGCCGCCTCGGTGTGCCCGGCCCGATTCAATACCCCACCGGCCTGGGCCATGAGCGGGAAGATATGGCCCGGTTGCACTACATCACTGGCTACTGCATCCGTCTTCACCGCCGCCCGTACCGTGGTAGCACGGTCGGCCGCAGATATACCGGTGGTGACGCCCTCAGCGGCCTCAATGGACACGGTAAAGTTTGTTGAATGACGGGAGCCATTGTCGTTTACCATTAGCGGCAACTGTAATTGCTGGCAGCGCTCGCCCGTAAGCGTCAGACAAATCAGGCCGCGGCCATAGCGGGCCATGAAATTAATGACCTCGGTGGTAATGTGTTCTGCGGCGATCACCAGATCACCTTCGTTTTCACGATCTTCGTCATCCATGAGCACGACGATCTTACCCTGACGAAAATCATCGACGATATCTTTGATGGGGCTGAAGGCCATATTTAGTTTTTTCCCTTATCCATAAAACCATGTTCTTTTAACACATCGGCTGCCACCGCCGGTACGGTGGTCTTGTTCCCAGCACCGAGCACAATGCGTTCCAGATAGCGGGCAATGAGGTCCACCTCGAGATTGACCCGCTGCCCGGGACGGTAATCACCCAAAGTAGTGTGGCTCAAAGTCTGTGGAATAATGGTCAAGGTGAACTCCTGATCATCAACAGCATTTACCGTGAGGCTCACCCCATCAATCGCAACAGAACCCTTACCGGCAATATAGTGGGCCAATTCACCTGGAGGCCGGATGCGCAGTTCAGTGGTCTGGCCTGCATCTTCGCGTGCTGACACGATGCCCACACCATCCACATGACCGCTTATCAAGTGCCCACCCAAACGATCTTGCAAACGCAGGGCCAATTCCAGGTTGACCTGCTGACCCGTAGATAAATCTCCAAGAATCGTTCGCCCCAGGGTCTCCGCAGACAGATCGGCGCTAAACCGCTGATCGCCAAGGCTCACCGCAGTCAAACACACACCGCTGACAGCAATGCTGTCACCGATGCGCGCACCGGACAAATCCAGATCGGCGCTATCAAGGGTCATCACCGCATCGTTGCCGGTGTGATGTAGATCCTTTAGGGTGCCCACTGCCTGAATGATGCCGGTAAACATATGATTTTTATCCACCCCTGGACGCAGATCTGACGATCTTCGCCTGTATACGCCAATCCCGACCCACTGGGCGCACATCTACAATATCCAGCGCAACACGATCGGCAAGCTGCTCTATTGCCGCGAGGTTGAACATGCCTCGCGCCTGATTTCCCATAAGATGAGGCGCAAGATAAACAATCAATTCATCCACCAGATTCGCGGTCAACAACGCACCTGCCAAAGTAGCACCCGCCTCTACCATCACCTCGTTGATCTCTTGTTGTCCCAGCCGCACCATCATGTCTGCCAAATCAACACCACCAGTTGAGGCGGACAGCAACATAACCTCTGCACCTGCACTACGCAAACGTTCACTATAATTTTTATCCTCGGATGTGGTCACGATCAACACACCACCGGCGCTGGCAAACAACTTAGCGGTATCCGGGGTGCTCAAGTGACTGTCCACAATCACCCTTAGGGGTTGACGTTCGGCGTCGTCCAGACGCACGTTCAGGGATGGATCATCCGCCAATACCGTGCCCACACCGGTGAGGATAGCCGAACTCCGCGCCCGCCAATATTGCACATCTTCACGCGCTGCGGCCGAAGTAATCCATTTGCTTTCCCCCGAGGCCATAGCGGTACGACCATCCAGGCTGGCCGCCATCTTGATACGCACCCAGGGACGGGAACGGATCATGCGACTGATATACCCTGGGTTCAAGGTCAGAGCCTCGGCCTCCATGACACCGCTTTGGACCTCAATACCGGCCTCCTTGAGGCGCTGGCTGGCGCCGTGGTTGGCCTGGGGATTCGGGTCCTTGGATGCGATAACGACTCTGGCCACGCCGGCCTTTACCAGGGCCTCGGTACACGGTGGGGTGCGGCCTTGATGATTGCAGGGCTCTAAGCTCACATAGGCAGTGGCTCCTCGAGCCTGGTCACCGGCATCCTTGATGGCCAGTACCTCGGCATGGGCCTCACCGGCACGTTGGTGCCAGCCCTCGCCGACGATCTCACCCTCTCGAGCAAGCACACAACCCACCCTGGGATTGGGGTCGGTGGTGTAAAGACCGCGCTGGGCCAACTGCAGGGCGCGCGCCATGCAGCGATGATCACTCGGATGGGTCATGCACTATTCCCTGGCAAGCGAATGGTGAAGGACGGCCAATTACTTTTTCCTCTCGGCGGGCAACAACGACATCTGCTGCCGCTTTGTTTCTGATGAGGGTTCATTTTTCAGGCGCTGAAGCTCAGCACTGAATGCCTCCAGATCCTGGAACTGCCGATATACCGAGGCAAATCTTACATAGGCCACTTGATCCAACTCTTTCAGTTCCTCCATCACCCACTCACCAATACGTGACGAAGCCAATTCACGATCGCCGGTGGCCAAAATACGGTGTTGTATACGCAAAATAGTGGCTTCGGCCTCATTGGTGTCTACCGGCCGTTTTTCCAAAGCCCGGTAAATGCCGGCCCGCATCTTGTCTTCATTATAGGGTTCGCGACGGCCACCGGATTTGATGATATGGGGCATACGCAACTCTGCGGTCTCGAAAGTAGTGTACCGTTCACGACAGGCATTGCACTCACGCCGCCGCCGTACGGAGTCACCATTGTCGGCCAGGCGCGAGTCCACCACGCGGGTATCATCAACAGAGCAAAATGGACAGCGCATAATTTAGTCACAGATACGAGGGACGAGATACGAGTGATAAGATACAAGCGTCTGCTAGCAGACGCAACATGTAGTGGCGGTAAAACCCCTTTTCCACAAGGCCTATGGCTGTAGACGAATGTCCCTAGCCGCTTCTTAATCTGCTGGGCTTTGCTCCGCTCAGCACCAACCTACACTAATAATTCTCGTCGCTCGTCCCTCGCCCCTCGTACCTGCTCTACCCATATACCGGAAACCGCTTACATAGCTCCACCACTTGGCCAAGTATCTTATCGCGTACGGTAACATCTTCCATATTATCAATGATGTCGCACATCCAGTGGGCCAAGTCCCGGCATTCGGCCTCACCGAATCCCCGCGTCGTCACCGCTGGGGTGCCTATGCGAATACCACTGGTGACAAAGGGTGAGCGTGGGTCATTAGGCACGGCATTTTTATTGACCGTAATATTCGCCACACCCAAAGCCGCCTCCACATCCTTACCGGTAAGATCCTTGGCGATAAGATCGATCAGGATCAAATGATTGTCGGTACCCCCAGAGACCAGACTAAGGCCTCGCTCGGTCATGACTGCAGCCATGGCGCGGGCATTATCCAACACCTGTTGCTGATAGACCTTGAATTCGGGTTCCAGGGCCTCTTTAAAGGCCACCGCCTTGGCGGCAATCACGTGCATCAAAGGTCCACCCTGAGTGCCGGGGAACACCACCGAATTGAGTTTCTTCTCGATCTCCGGGTTGGCCCGGGCCAGGATGAGACCGCCGCGGGGACCACGTAGAGTTTTATGAGTCGTTGAGGTGGTGACATCAGCAATGGCCACCGGGCTGGGATAGATGCCAACAGCAATGAGGCCAGCGGGATGGGCCATGTCGACAAACAGATAGGCCCCCACCGCGTCGGCAATGTCCCGAAAGCGTTGCCAGTCCACCACCCGGGAATAGGCCGAGAATCCAGCCACGATCATCTTGGGTTTGTGGTCTTGGGCCAGAGACTCCACTTGGGCGTAGTCGATCTCACCGGTGGACTCATCCAGACCATACTGCACCGCGTTAAAAAGCTTGCCGGAGAAATTGACTTTGGCGCCGTGGGTCAAGTGCCCTCCGTGGGCCAGGCTCATACCGAGGAAGGTATCCCCAGGCGACAACAATGCCAAATATACGGCGGCATTGGCCTGGGAACCGGAGTGGGGCTGGACATTGGCATAGTCGGCGCCAAACAATTCCTTGACCCGGTCGATAGCCAGTTGTTCTGCCACATCCACATTTTCGCAACCGCCGTAATAACGCTTACCGGGATAACCTTCAGCATACTTATTGGTCAACACCGAACCCTGGGCTTCCATCACCCGGGGGCTGGCATAGTTTTCTGAGGCGATGAGTTCAATGTGCTTTTCCTGACGTTTACGCTCCTGCTCCATGGCGGCGGCTAATTCATCGTCAAAACCGGCAATGGTCATATTGCTGTCAAACATTAGTTGCTCCTAACAAATACAGGGACGAGGGACGAGCGAGGTGCAAGGGCTACTCAATTACGTAAATTTTTAAGAGGCTATCAAATCGAATCTCGTCCCTCGCCTCTGTATTTTCGTATCTCGTATCTTTTTTTATGGCATTCGATCCAGTTCGGCGGCTTCCTTTTTCACTGGCATCATGTCTTCTCGGGATATACCCAGAATCAACACCACCGGACTGGCCACGAAGATTGAGGAATAGGTGCCCACTAACACACCGATGATCAAGGCCACGGCGAAACCGTGGATCACATCACCACCCATAAAAAACAGCGCCAGCAACACCAACAAAGTGGTCAAGGACGTTAGGATGGTGCGCGGCAAGGTCTCGTTGATGGAGGCGTTGAGGATATCCACGGTAGATCCCTTGCGCATTCTTGGGAAGTTTTCCCGAATGCGATCAAACACTACTATGGTATCGTTGAGGGAATAACCAATAACTGCCAACAGAGCCGCCAATACCGTCAGCGAAAATTCCATGCCGAGTATGGAGAACAATCCCACGGTGATGACCACATCATGCACCAGGGCCACAATGGCCCCCACGGAAAATCGCCACTCGAAACGCCACGCCACATAGATAAGAATCCCGAAAAGGGCATAGAGCATGGCCAAACCACCCTTCTCGGTGAGCTCTTCGCCCACCTGGGGGCCCACAAACTCGACCCGCTTCATCTGCACCTTGCAGGGATGGGGGGCGGTATTCTGGCTATCCACGCACTGCTGCACCTGGATATTGGCACTTTCGATAAAGCTCTCCCCAAAGGGTTTGCGCAACAGGTCCATGACTTCATTGCTAATCTGGGCGCTCTTTTTATCATGGCGCGTCGGCAGCCGCACCATGATATCCTTGGCAGTACCAAAATATTGCACTACTGCATCGGCAAAGCCGCCCTCGGCCAAGGACTGGCGAGCCTGCTTAATATCCACGGCTTGTTCGTAGACCACCTCCACCAAGGTGCCACCGGTAAAGTCGATACCATACTCAAGCCCGCGGATCGCCAGTGACACCACCCCGGCGATGATGAACACCATCGACACCGCCAGACCGAGGATACGGCGACCGATAAAATCGATATGGGTTGTAGTCTTTAATATCTGCATGACCGCGTTACACCGGTACCTTTGTCAGACGACGGCTACCATATATAAGATTGACCACGCTTCGGGTCCCCACAATGGCGGTAAACATGGAGGTCAAGATGCCAATGCTCAGTGTAATGGCAAATCCCTTGATGGGCCCGGTGCCAAAATTAAACAACACGATGGCCGCAATCAGAGTAGTGACGTTGGCGTCGACAATGGTCGATAGGGCCTTATCGTAACCAGCATGGATGCTGGCCTGGGGGGTTACGCCGTTGCGTATCTCTTCGCGGATACGTTCAAAGATAAGCACGTTGGCATCCACCGCCATACCCACAGTCAATACGATGCCCGCCACACCCGGCATGGTGAGGGTGGCCTGAAACATGGATAGCACCGCCACGATAAGCACCAGGTTAAGGGCCAGGGCGATGTTGGCAATGAGGCCAAAGGAGCGGTAGTAGACCGCCATGAAGATCAACACCGCCACAAAACCGATCATCACCGAACGAAAGCCCTGTCTGATATTGTCCTTACCCAGGCTCGGCCCCACAGTACGTTCCTCTACAATCTCCAATGGCGTGGCTAGGGCACCGGCGCGCAGCAACAGCGACAGATCCCGTGACTCTTGAACCGAATCCAAGCCTTCGATCTGGAAACTCTTGCCCAATTGATCCTTAATTACGGGCGCGGTAATCACCTCTTCGATACGCCGCGTGACCTTGATCTCGCGCCCGTTTTTATCCCGCAGCACATCACCTGACGCATCCTTCTTAGTCTCTGACTTGTTCTCGATAAAGACCACCGCCATGCGATTACCGATATTGTCACCGGTAATCCGTTTATTAATATCAGCGCCACGGGCATCAAGGGTAATCCTGACTATTGGGCTCCCGTTTTGACTGTCAATACTCGCAGCGGCATTGATAATATTCTCACCTGAATAAATGATGTCATTCTTCAGCAATATGGGCCGACCGTCCCGCATCTTGTACAACCTGGAACCCGGGGGCACACGACCCTGCACGGCGCTGGCCAGATCGTGCTTCTCGTCCACTAACAACACTTCCAGGGTCGCAGTCTTACCCAGTAGCTCCTTGGCCTTGGCGGTATCCTGAACGCCGGGCAGTTGCACCACGATGCGCCGGTCCCCTTGTCGCTGGATCACCGGTTCAGCCACCCCCAGTTCATTGACCCGATTGCGCAGGGTGGTAATGTTTTGCTCCAGTGCATTCTTAGTGATTTCCTTTTTCGCCGTTGCGCTAATGGCCACCCACAGATAGACCTCACCGTCTTGCTCTTTGCTCACCACCTCCAAATCTTTAAATTTATCCGTCGCCAGCACACTACGGGCCTTGTCGACATGATCGGGACGTCGAAAACGAATGGTGATACCGCCACGATCCTGGCGGGTAATACTGCTATAGCGGACCTTGGCCTTACGTAGCTCAGTACGCAAATCACGCTTGTAGTCGAGTTCTCTCTTTTTCACCGCCGCATCCAGGTCCACCTCCATGAGAAAGTGCACACCACCGCGCAGGTCCAGACCTAGATACATGGGGTCGGCATTAAAGCGCTGGAAAAAACTGGGTGTGGCCGGCAATAGATTTAAGGCCACCACGTACTTTTCACCCAGGAGCTGTTGCAAAAAATCCTTGGCCTTGAGCTGGATTTCGGTATTGTCGAAGCGTAGTTTGATGCCCCTCTTGTCCAGACTTGCGGTGTTATAGACCAAGTTTTGGGACTTCAACCCCTGCTCCACCCGGTCCAGGGTTGAACTGTCGATGCGCACCGTGCGCGTCGCCGATATCTGCACCGCCGGAGTCTCACCATAGAGATTGGGCAAGGCATAGAACACTCCCGGCACAATCACCGCAATGATGAGCAGGTACTTCCAAAGAGGGTATTGGTTAATCACGTTGATTTATGGCCTTGAGTACGCCCGAACAAGTGGGCGCCTGGGCTCTATCTGTCGGCTCTACTTGTAAGTTCCCTTAGGCATCATCGCCGCAATGGCATGACGCTGGACCTTGATCGCAACGCCTTTGGCCACTTCGACTGAAATAAAATTATCATCCAAACCCACGATTTTACCCAGAGTGCCACCATTGGTAACCACCTCATCACCCTTGGCCAGGCCCGATACCATCTGGCGATGATCTTTGGCCTTTTTTTGTTGAGGGCGGATCAACAGGAAATAGAACAACACAAAAATAACAATTAACGGCAAAAAACTCATAAGCCCGCCGCCTGAAGGAGCGCTGCCCTGGGCCAGGGCGTCAGAAATAAAATAGTTCATGGGTTACCTTAAAAAGATGAATCCTTACACAATTTTTAAGCGGCCACTCTGCACGCTCAAGTGCTGCTGGGGCCGCATCGGCGCGGTATTATGCCATAGTCGGCGCCTGTGTACCGCGCCAGACATAAAATTTTTCTACAAAAGCTTCCAGGGCATTTTCGGCGATGGCCGCCCGCATCTGGGCCATGAGCTTCTGGTAGTAGCAAAGGTTATGGGTGGTGGCCAAACGCGCCCCCAGTATCTCATTGGCCTGCTGTAAATGGCGCAGATAGGCGCGACTATAGTGACGGCAGGTATAACAGTCGCAATGGGGGTCCACCGGCTCGCAATCACAGGCGTGGCGAGCATTGCGAATCTTCACAGCGCCGCTGCGGGTAAACAGCCATCCATTACGGGCATTGCGGGTAGGCATAACGCAGTCGAACATATCGATACCACGACGCACCGACTCCACCAGATCCTCCGGTGTCCCCACCCCCATGAGATAGCGAGGCCGGTCTGCGGGCATGCGGGGGGCAATATAGGCAGTGATGTCATACATGTCTTGTTTGGGCTCCCCCACCGACAGCCCACCGATGGCGTAGCCGTCGAAGCCTACTTGAGTAAGGCCGCTGAGAGAGGCCTCCCGTAGTTCCGGATAGACACCCCCCTGGATGATGCCGAACAGGGCCGCCGGATGAGTAGCGTGGGCATCCCGGCTACGTTGGGCCCAACGCAGGGACAGCTCCATGGACGCTTGCGCACCCTCCTTATCTACCGGGTAAGGGGTACATTCATCGAAAATCATCACCACATCTGCATCCAATGCGTGCTGCACTGCTATGGCCTCCTCTGGTCCCAGAAAAATAGCGGAACCGTCCACGGGTGACTGGAAATCCACGCCCTTTTCGCTGGGCTTGCTGAGTTTCCCCAGACTCCAGACCTGAAATCCTCCCGAATCGGTGAGGATAGGACCATCCCAGTGCATAAACTCATGGAGACCGCCGTGAGCCCGGATCACATCTGTACCAGGGCGCAACATCAAGTGGAAGGTGTTACCCAGAATAATCTGCGATCCCAGACCACTGAGCTCCTCCGGGGTCATGGCCTTTACAGTTCCGTAAGTCCCTACAGGCATGAACGCCGGGGTGTCCACCACCCCGCGCTCAAAGACCATGCGGCCTCGGCGAGCCGCGCCATCAGTATTGAGTAATTCAAATTTCATATTTTTGATCACTTCGGAACAATCCCTTCTCCCTCCGGGAGAAGGCTGGGATAAGGGGATATATACAGCAATGAGTTATCAATTATTGCACCCCTCGCCCCTCGTATTTCGTATCTCAAGCCTTCGGCGTGACAAACATCCCATCACCATAACTAAAAAACCGATAACGTTCTTTAACTGCATGCCGATAGGCCCGCAGTACAGACTGGCGCCCTGCAAAGGCGCATACCAACATAAGCAAGGTCGAGCGGGGCAGGTGAAAATTCGTAATCAGGCCATCCACCACCCGAAACCGATATCCGGGATAGATAAAAATATCCGTATCGCCTTGGTAGGGTGCCAACTCACCCCCGGCCGCCGCGCTTTCCAGGACTCGTACGCTGGTAGTGCCTACGGCAATGACCCGTCCACCCCTTTTGTACGTCGCCTGAACCCGGTCGACGGTCTCTTGGGAGAGCACGACAAATTCGGCGTGCATGCAGTGATCGCGTATATCCTCCATCCGAATCGGCTGAAAAGTCCCCGCCCCGACATGCAAGGTCACCATGGTCATTTCAATACCCTGGTCACGGAGTTGATCCAGCAAAAGCTCGTCAAAGTGCAGACCGGCGGTGGGGGCCGCCACCGCCCCAGGGTGCTTGGCATAAACAGTCTGGTAACGATCCCTATCCAGGGGAGTGTCGACCCGCCGGATATAGGGCGGCAAAGGCATATGGCCAATGTCCTGCAATATCTCTTCTACTGTACGGGTATCATCTTGCACACCACTAAATCGCAATACATAAAAATTGTCCTCTTGACCCATTACCTGTGCCTTGACGCCGCCATCCAGATATAAGACCTGGTCTGGTTTGGGTCCATGGTTGGCTCGGACTTGGGCCAAAACCAGGTGGTCCGCCAACACCCTTTCCACCAGAACCTCCACCCGGCCTCCACTGTCCTTGCGGCCATAGACACGGGCGGGTATCACCTGGGTATCGTTAAATACTAATAGGTCCCCTGATCGCAGCTGCGAGCCCAGGTCCCTAAACTGACAATCTCTATATTGCCCACCCTGGCCTTCCAGGCACAACAAGCGGCTAGCGCTGCGCTTGGCCAGGGGTTCCTGGGCAATGAGGTCGTCCGGTAGTGAATAATCGAATTCGCTGATGTGCATAAGTGCTGGATTCGGGGCCATCGGTCTTGCCGTAGGCTTTATAATCGTTATACTTGCGCTGCACAATGCCGGGGTGGCGGAACTGGTAGACGCGCCGGATTCAAAATCCGGTGGTGGTGACACCGTGTCGGTTCGATTCCGACCCTCGGTACCAATCAGAGAGCGAATACTCTCGCAAAGGCACCAAGCACGCAAAAAGAAAGATAATCAAGCGATCTCCAAAAAAAGAATGGTAACACCTACAGGGAAGTAAGCTGGGACAGGAACTTCACCCGTAGGGCTAATCGTCCTGCTGAATAAACCCAATCCTTACTCTGTGAGCTTGGTGCCTTTGCGAGAGCCCATCCGCCAGCTTGACCCCCCGCAAATCTTACCGAACGATTACTCAATGGCACGCTCACCCGCACCGCGCGGTATCACACACCTGAAGACACGGCGTCCAGTGATTGGATGACCGATTTTCCATTTGTCATCATCCCGCCTTTTTGGTACAACTGCTTACCCTGAGCCACACCATTATCTACTTGCAACCCAAAAACTGTTGGGTCAATCATTAGGGAACCTCTGATTAATACGCTCAACCGTCAAGGTCGCCAAGCTAATAGCATGTTTTATAAAGAAAATTCTTGGCATCTTGGCGGTTCAAGTTCAATTGATCAGAGTTTCCTTAGGCTTAAATGATGGACATCAAACTCTATTACACCCCCAAGACCCGCGCCCTGCGACCACGGTGGCTGTTGGAGGAGTTGGAACTCCCCTATAAACTGATTCACATCAATCTGTTTGAGGGCGAGACCCGCACCGAGGAGTTTAGAAAGATCAATCCCAATGCCTGTATCCCGGCCATGGAGGTGGACGGCCAAGTGATGTTTGAGTCCGGGGCAATGTGCGCCTGGCTTGCCGATCAGTTTCCAGACAGGGGGCTGGCGCCAAAGCTGATCGCCCCTCAACGCATGGCCTATGAGCAATGGATGTACTATGTCACAGCCACCCTGGAACCCCCCATATGGAATTACCTGCAACACCGGCTAATCCTTCCAAAGGAACAACGGGTCCCTGAGATTCTTGCCTGGAATCTGGAACGCTATGGCCGGTCCCTGACTGTGGTCGCTGAAAATTTAAAAAACAAGACCTATATGCTGGGGGATCAATTCACCGCCGCAGATATCATGGTAAGCACCACCCTCATGTGGCGACCCAAGGCGCTCAACGACTATCCTGTTCTACGGGACTATACAGAAAGCTTAAAACAAAGAACGGCTTATCTAAACGGAATAGGCTGACTGAATCGTCGATATGCTTAAGGGCACTTCTATTAATTCCCTCTCCCTCAGGGAGAGGGCTAGGGTGAGGGAAGCAAACAAAGCTAAGACACTGATTTTATTACCCCCTCATCCTAACCTTCTCCCGGAGGGAGAAGGGATTATCAATTAATAGAAGTGCCCTTAATTACGTCTGGGCCGGATTGCTTAATGCCTTTTATAGGGTTTGTCGCTGGGTGCCAATTTACCACTTGTGGAGATCGAACATCGTGGACGCGGACGATAATTTTTTGATTGAACTCACCCTGACCGATAATGTTACACGTATTATTACCAACAATATTGGCGATCTACAAAATGCCGAACTAAAATTTCCTGGTTTAAGCATCGTACCTCGGAAAAATTACTGAAAAGTGAATGACATGGCAACGTTGACTCTTCGGATACTTGTGACAAACACAGCCGCCTAAAGTCGGTGGTACCGATACCGGACCGAATCCCTACGCGTTGCTCTTAAGGTCCCCTTGCCGCCTGTACCTGCGTGACAATCTCCTTGTACTGTCGACACAAGAAACTCCCGCTTCACGCCATAAGCACCACCTATGATTATCTGTTGTTTGGGCATGAAGACCATGGCTGAATAAACTACTAATGCCTGTTAACACGCTAGAGGTCCACACGTGTTATGTGCATTTTTCTTGAAATTTTATTAATCGCATGCTTTAATGTGTATATATTAACTATTTTATACACATAGGTGATCTCATGCGTACCAATATTGTTATTGACGACAACCTGATGAATGATGCGATGAAGCTTACTGGGATTGCAACAAAACGTGAAGCCGTTGAATTGGGGCTTAAGACTTTGATCAGGTTGAAAAAACAGGAATCTATTAAAAAATTTAGAGGTAAGCTCAAATGGGAAGGCAATCTAGATGACATGAGAAAAAATAAATGATTTTTGTTGATTCCAGTGTGTGGATTAATTATTTCAATGATATACCCTGCCCAGAAGTCGAGAAACTCGACGCTTCATTAGGAATTACACCTGTTGCAATTGGCGATCTAATTCTTACTGAAGTTTTACAGGGCTTCAGAAGTGACCACGATTTCAAAACCG
Organism: Acidiferrobacteraceae bacterium; assembly: GCA_011052015.1. Taxonomy (GTDB): domain Bacteria; phylum Pseudomonadota; class Gammaproteobacteria; order HyVt-429; family HyVt-429; genus HyVt-429. Next base: position 16,296 of record DRJZ01000007.1, read on the forward strand.
CAAAAGAATTACTTATCTCATTAATAATATTCAATATACTTGATACTACCCTCGCTTTAAAAAGTGCTGAAAATTTTAGATTCCTTCGAAAAAAGGGAATTACTATAAGGAAAACAGTTGATATAGTTATTGCAACTTTTTGTATTGAGAATGATCTTCCCTTGCTCTCTCTTGACAAAGACTTTCAACCTTTTCACGCTCATTTAAGTTTAAAGGAAGCTCTCTAACAGTATGTCTATTTAATCGGCTCTTCGGAAAAATTTGTGGGTAGCTCTGAAGCCTAGCCCCCTCTCCCTCCGGGAGAGGGTTGGGGTGAGGGGGGTTCAAATAAGGCTATTTGTATTTGTTCAAGCACATTGTCCAGTTCACCCAATATCTCATGGTTCCAGAAACGCATGACACGGTATCCCATGACTTCCAGTCTAACGGTACGTTTGGCGTCGTATACCCTCTGCTCGGTGTGTTGCCCGCCATCGGCTTCGGTAATCAACTTGGCGTCCAGACAAACA
>DRJZ01000008.1 GCA_011052015.1 Acidiferrobacteraceae bacterium
CCCTTCTCCCTCCGGGAGAGGGTATTAACAGAAGTGCCCACTACATCGTTTTACAGGCATAGTGCTCGTTGACATAGCGTTCAACGAGTTGCTGAAACTCCGCCGCAATACCGTCACCTTTCAGGGTCATCGCCTTTTCGCCGTCGATATAGACCGGCGCAACCGGGCGCTCCCCCGAACCGGGCAAACTGATACCGATATTGGCATGTTTACTTTCTCCAGGGCCGTTGACAACGCACCCCATCACCGCCACGGTCATGGACTCCACACCATCATACTGGATACGCCAACTCGGCATCCTGTCACGAATGAAGGATTCAATATCCTGAGCCAGTTCTTGGAAAAAGGTGCTAGTGGTGCGACCGCAACCGGGACAGGCCACCACAGCGGGGGCAAATGCCCGTAACCCCATGGTCTGTAAAATTTCTTGGGCAACCACCACTTCTTTTGTACGACTGCCACCGGGGTCCGGTGTCAGCGAAATTCGAATAGTGTCACCGATACCCTGCTGTAGCAACACACCCACTGCCACAGTGGAAGCGACAATACCTTTGCTCCCCATCCCCGCTTCAGTGAGCCCCAGGTGCAGGGCATAGTCGCAGCGTGCCGCCAAATTCTGATAGACCGCGATAAGATCTTGCACCCCGCTCATCTTGCACGACAATAAAATGTGATCCCGGGCCAGGCCCAACTCTTCGGCGCGAGCCGCACTGTCCAGGGCTGATCGAATCAGGGCCTCCTGGGTCACCTCGTGGGCCTCTCTGGGTTCGGCCAGCTTGGCGTTCTCATCCATCAGCTTCACCACCAGAGCCTGGTCAAGGCTGCCCCAATTAGCGCCGATACGCACCGCTTTGTCATAGCGACAGGCAATCTCGATCAGGGTGGCAAATTGGCTATCCTTTTTTCTACCACGACCCACATTACCGGGGTTGATTCGATATTTGTCCAGGATCTGGGCGCATTCCGTATTTTGGGATAACAGCTTGTGGCCGTTGAAATGAAAATCACCGATCAGGGGTACATCCACATTACGGGCCTGGAGGCCCTCGTGGATAGCGGGTACTGCGGCGGCGGCCTCGGCGGAATTGACGGTGATGCGCACCAATTCGGAACCGGCAGCAGCCAACTCGGCCACTTGATTTGTAGTGGCCTTCACATCGACGGTATCGGTGTTGGTCATAGACTGCACTACCACCGGGGCATCACCCCCCACCCGCACAGAGCCAATGGCCACTGCCACGCTGGAACGGCGGAATACCGAAAATTCAGGATTTGTCATGAGGTTATTTAATACGCGACTGATCTGGCGCCGGGGCATAGCACTGGGCACAGGACACCCACGCGCCGACAGCGGCGCATATTAGCCTATTTCGACATTGGTCGCTAAGCTTTTAGATCAAGGCGCAAGACTTAGCCAAGAACCCACCGTATAGTTAAACTGTTCACTGGTGATGTGCTTACCAATACTGTAATCCCACAATGCACCACAATCTAAATATAAGAGTTTGGGGGTCGTGATGCTGGCCAACTTAATGCGGGTCATAAAAGAGTGGTCGGTATTCGCATCCCCACTGGCGACAACCCAACCATTGATACCGGCTACCCGGATCGGTGTCAGGCTACTCTGCTCCTCATCATAGGGAAAGAGTTTGACGATCCGGTAACGCCCGGCGGGTACCTGCTGTGAGGTTTCGGATACCGAGGCCACCACCAAGGCGCAATAAGGGCTAAACTCATCCAGATCGTTGGCGCTAACCACTGCCCCACCCTGAAAATAGGCGGTGGCGGTATCGGCAGGTATCCTCACCGGTTGATGGAGAACAAGTTGCTTGCTAGCTGTCTGTTTGTACAACAATTGATCATCACCGGCCATCGCGCCAAAACTCAAGCCAAAACTCCATATCAGTACACCCAAGATTAACATGCGTTTCATCGTACCCTCCTCTCTCAAACAGTCACATTAGAGCCACTAACTTCTTACATAAGACCACTGTCAACCCAAAATAGTTTCTAGGATAAAAAATGAGAGAAACTCATTGCATAAATTCATCTATAACGGGCCCATGGTGCCTGAATTTCAGGTAATGCTTCTCTCGTATTGCGCTTATTCACCACAGAGGACACGGAGGTCACAGACCTTGGTGCCCTTCGTGGGGTAAAAAAGATATGTTATCACTCTGTGTCCTCGGTTCTGGCTCCTGCTTCACTCTACGACCTGCGTCCATGCAGGCGTCTGTGGTGGAGAATGTTGTACGAAGTACCTTGATATTGATCACGCCAACAGTGCATACCAGAGAAGGGTTTAACAGCACAAACGCCTTACCCCATCCTCTCTCAAGGACCTTTTGCCATAGGCTACGGAAAGCATTAGGCTCGGAAGATGACCACTGCCCGGGCAATCCTCCATGCGGACATGGACGCATTCTATGCCTCCGTGGAGCAACTCGATAACCCCCAACACCGGGGGTTACCCGTTATCGTGGGAGGTACTGGCAACCGTGGGGTGGTGTCTGCGGCCAGCTATGAGGCGCGTCAATTTGGCGTCCACTCCGCGCAGCCCACGGCCCAGGCCAAGCAGCGTTGCCCCCATGGAGTCTTCCTGCCCGTACGTATGTCCCGTTATAGGGAAGTGTCACGGCAGGTATTTGACTGTTTCTATCGCATCACCGACCAGGTGCAAGGTCTATCTCTGGATGAAGCCTTCCTGGATGTCACCGACTGCCGCAAGCTCCATGGCCAAGCCCAAACTATCGGCTGGCGATTGAAGGGCATGATCAAGGAAAGCACTGGACTTACCGCCTCAGTGGGCGTGGCCCCCAACAAGTTTCTCGCCAAACTGGCCTCGGATCTCGACAAACCCGATGGTCTGGTCATCCTCACAGAAGAAAACAAACAATCGATTCTGGACCCGTTGCCAGTATCCCGGCTTTGGGGTATCGGCAAAAAATCACAAGCGCGACTACACGATTATGGGCTAGAGACGATTCATCACATCCGCCGTGCCGATGAAGGTCTGCTAAAGGAGGTATTCGGTAAACAGTGGCAACACTATTCTAATCTGGCTCGGGGCATTGATCAGCGGGTAGTGGAACCACGAAGTGAAGACAAGTCCATCTCCAGCGAGGATACCTTCGACACCGATATCCGTGACTTTGATGTCCTATCAAAAAAGTTATTACACCATGCCGACACCGTCAGCCGACGCCTGCGGGTCGGCGGTCTCAAAGCCCATACCGTCAGCGTAAAACTCAAACAATCGGATTTTACCCTCCTCACTCGCCGTCACTCCTTCAACCCCGCTTCGGATCAGACCATGACCCTCTATCACGAAGCCCAGGGACTTTTAAAAAAATGGCTGAATGAAAACCCCCAGGTCAAGCTGCGACTCATCGGCCTGGGCACCGCCAACTTTGAAACCGCCGGACAAGCTGATCTCTTTACCGAGGTTGGTGAGGCCAAACCCGATGAACTGGATCAGGTCATGGATTCAGTCCGCAAAAAATTTGGCGCCAACGCCATGAAGCGGGGGAAATTGATTTAGGGAACCTCTGATATATCGGTTTTCACCAAGCGCCTGTAAACTATGGACCGGAATACCAAAGCACGGCCACGAAATGACACGCCGTCCCCATCACCACAAAAAGGTGCCAGACAAAATGGAAGTAGGGCCTGCGCTCAACCACAAAGAACCCCACACCGATGGTATAAGACAGTCCGCCAACAAGAAGCCATATAAGCCCCCATAGGGGCATGGCCTGCCACAGGGGCACAATGGCAATCAACACCAACCAGCCCATAACCAGATACAGACACGTGGACAGGGTTTGAAACTTCACTCCACCCACGGCCTTGAGCACCACACCAAATAAAGCAATACCCCACACCAAACCGAATAAAGTCCACCCCCAGGCACCCCGTAAAACGCCTAAGGTAAAGGGTGTGTAGGTACCGGCAATGAGTAAGAAGATGGCGGCATGATCCAGAACCTGAAATACCCGCTTGGCCTGACTTTTTGGCAGGGCATGATAGACGGTGGAGGCCAGATAAAGCAGAATCATGGTGGCGCCAAAGACACTTGCCGCTACCACCCCGGCCACATCACCTCGATTCACCGCAGCCACAACGAGTATAGGCAGGGCCGCGATCGCGCCAACAAACCCTACACCGTGGCTGATAGCGTTGGCCACCTCTTCACCGAAAGACTGGATACGTTCGTAGCACTCAGATTTTCCAGACACAATCATCACCTTGGGTGGCCGATTATGGAAACATCCAGCCGGTAGGGTTGGGGTGGGTCTGTTTGGCCTCCAAATACTTCATCCCTTTAACGCAGCGTATGATGAGCCACACCACCCAAAACAACAAAATAAACCAGCCAATCAAGACTAAGCTAAGCAGTGTACCAAAAAACAGATACAAAAAGCCTATCCAGAAAGTGCGGATCTGGTATTGGTAATGGGTCTGCACCCAATCGGGGGCATCGGCCTTGTTTACATAGGCCATCACCACACCGATGATGCCGGTCAGACCAAACACCGGCCCAATGATATAGAGGATGTAGACGATATTGGCGTTTTCTGCCCCAGGCACAATTTTTTCAGTCTCTTCAGACATTATTGATTCCTGCTGTTTTTGCTTCTACACACGACCGGTCTCAGAGCCTGCGAACACGCATGATTACAAACTATTGATCGCATAGGAGATACCCGCACGCCGCATCCTATCTTAGATTGGATAGGCTTCAAACCTTTGGGCCACAAGCCCTTTCTCGTACCAGGACGCCCGATCCGCCCAAAAGATATTGGACTGAGGTGATAGCGGTGGGTCTTCGTCCAGGGTCCCAGCCGGGATAACCAGGAACTTCCCCTTGCGTGGCGCAACCGGAACCGGCCCGCCACAGTGGGTACAAAAGGCCCTGGTAAACCGAATCGCGTTCGGCAACTCAAATCGCTTGACTAAATCTTCCCCAGCGATCCAGACGATATTTTCTGGCTGGGTGAAGATATTCGAGGCATGGGCCGAACCGGTACCCTTTCGACAGCGGCCACAGTGGCACAGATAAAAGCGCTCGAATGGACCGTTGACCGTAAACTGCACCTTGCCGCACAGACAGCTGCCTTTGATTTCTTGGGTCATACCCATCTCCTTAATATTACTACCAGAAACGCACCCTATATTAGGGCATACATCTACCGGCTCATAGCGCTATATCATTGCCCTGACGCTGTTCCAATAACACACAAAACAAAATCAGACTCTTCGGAATAATTGCTCCACACATGGCGTCATATAAATAATACCGTCCCCATGCGGGCGTAATGCCACCTGTAAGGCAAGAGGATCATGATATTTGTTGCCCGCAACCCCAGGGCCGGATTGGCCGTATGTTTCCTGTTACTGTTCAGCAGTCGCGCCGCCGCACTGGAATGGGTGGGAGGACTGGATTCCAGAGAGCAGGCTGAAACCTTACTCACACGTTATTCCCAGAATCTCGCACAACACCCCAACCAAGCGTCCGTCCACGTGCAGCGAGGCAATATCCACTTTTTAATGCACGACTTCGATAGTGCGATCTGGGATTTCTCCAAGGCCCTTGATCTGGACAGCACCATGGATCTCGCCTACTTTGGTCGTGGCATGGCACACGGGCGTAATGGCGAGATCGACGCCGGCATTAATGATCTGACGGTGTATATTAAACGCCATCCAGACAGTTCGCTGGCCTTTACCAAACGCGGTGTGCGGTATCTCTGGAAAGGCGATCGTATGCAAGCCCGTGCCGATCTGAGCAAGGCCGTGGCCCTGAATCCCCGCAATGCCGAGGCCCACGACGATCTCGGCGTGGTTTATGCCCTAGACGAAAAACCGGCCAAGGCAATACAGCACTTTCGTACCACCATCAAAATCGATCCGAGCTACCAAAAGGCCTACCACAATCTGGCCATGGCTTACTTCATCACAGGCAATGGCGCGGTGGCCCTTCCCGTGGTCGATCAGGCCCTCGCCATGCGCCCGAACGACCGCAATGCCCTGCTGCTGAAGGCGCAGGTGCTCGACAGCCTGGGCCGCGCCGGGGAGGCCAAGATGGCCCGGGATGAGGCAGAGTTCCTGCCCGAAGGCAACTGGTCCGAACGTATCTCCATCCAGTAGCCCATCACCACACCACTTCACCCGCGATTATGTCGTCGGCGGGTGGTGCACAAACTGTCGGCCACAAACAGCACATGTTTACCTTTTCGAATGGTCCAATCGTCACCGCTTATTTGCTTAAGCTCCAAACCTTTAACCGCTATTTATTGTTTACAGCGGGCAACATCGCCAGTCTCTGACTGGCAACCACGCGATTAAGTCATCGCATTTCCGCAGATTTCAAGAATGGAGCTTGACCATTGATAATCAAAATCGTTTGTTTATGCAATAATTATCGTCATCACCTATAATAGATCTTACCCGGATAACCCATGAACTTACGCGACCTGAAATACATCATTGCAATAGCGGAGACTCAACGTTTCGGCAAGGCGGCAGAGCGCTGTTTTGTCAGCCAGCCAACCTTGAGCGGGCAAATTAAAAAACTGGAAGAAGAGCTGGGTGTTACGATTTTTGAACGTAGCAACCGCTCGGTAGAGATTACCCCGGTGGGTGAGGCCATCCTAATCCACGCGCGACAGATGATGGAGCAGGCGGATGCCATCCAGCAATTGGCCCAGACCCATCAGGACCCATTGGCCGGGCCCTTGCGTATCGGCGCCATCCCCACGCTGAGCCCCTATCTGATGCCCTTGATCCTGATGCCCCTCAAAAAACAGCACCCACAGATGAAACTGGTGCTCTCGGAAGAACTGACCGATACCTTGCTGGAGCGGTTACGCAATCATGAAATTGATGCCGCCCTACTCGCCACCCCGGAGGAGGAACAGGACCGTGAAAGCCTGCCCTTGTTTGATGAGCCCTTCTGGATCGCCTATCCGCTCAATCATCCCTTTTATGCCAAGGACAAGATTACCCTGCGTGATCTGGACAACGAGAATCTACTGTTGCTGGCCGAGGGTCACTGTTTGGCCAGGCAGGCTATGGACGTCTGTCATATGAAAAAACGGCAGACACAGGGGGAAATGGCCGATCTGCGTGCTTCCAGTCTGGAAACCCTAATCCAATTGGTAGGCGCCGGTTTTGGCATCACCCTGGTCCCGGCCCTGGCCATGGGCGGTTCCTGGACCACCGGCAGCGGCGTGGTGGCCCAACGCCTGGTGATAGCTGACGCCTCGCGCCGCATATCTCTGGTATTCCGCCGCAGCTTTCCAAGACGCGCTGCCTTGCAGGCCTTTGCCGAGATCATCCTCGACAACCTACCCAACACGGTGCAACGCGTGAGTCCAGGCAAGCGCACCAAGAAAAAGCCCCGCAAGAAAAAATAGGGCGCACGCCCCCGCTGATAACCGCCAATCTTATTATCGTTAATTCCTATTATTTAAATAGATTTAAACGATTTTACCTATCTGGCTTCAGGCCCGATAATTCTCCCCGCAGCTAGA
>DRJZ01000009.1 GCA_011052015.1 Acidiferrobacteraceae bacterium
ACAAATTTCTAAGTCATTGATTTATATGCTAGCTTAGAATCTTGTCACTTGTAGATCTGCGGCCGCGCAGCGGCATAAGAAACTCTGTGGTGAAGAAAAATTATCAGGACGCATTTTATTGGAGATCATGGACAAGCACTACGCAATGCGCAGCGATACCCTCGCCACGGCCACAAAATCCTAAATGCTCTGTGGTAGTGGCCTTGATGTTCACTGCCGACTCGAGAAGGCCCAAATCCTGTGCAAGGTGAGCGCGCATCTGATCCAAAAACGGCGCAAGGCGTGGCGCTTGGGCCACGATGGTGCTATCAATATTCACCACTTCCAGCCCTTCCTGGTTTAACAATCTTTTTACCTCTCGCAATAGACGACGACTCTCAATACCTTCATATCGTCCATCGGTGTCGGGGAAATGGCGACCAATATCACCCAAACCCGCAGCACCCAAAACCGCATCGCAAACAGCATGGATCAGCACATCGGCATCGGAATGGCCATCTAATCCCTTGTCGTGGGGGACCGTCACCCCGCCTAGAACAAGGTCCCGTCCAGGGACCAAAGGGTGCACGTCATATCCATGTCCAATTCGCATTAATCTTTTAAGTCTCGAGTTGCCGCTTCAAGATGTCCGCAGCCAGCATCAGGTCGTCAGATCGGGTGATCTTAATATTGTCACTGCTTCCCTGGACCATAAGGGGTCTATGCCCCATTCTCTCCATCGCACTTGCCTCATCAGTGACCAGTACGCCCTCCTGGTGAGCTGATTCCAGTGCATGCGCTAGCATCCCCAAACGAAATAATTGGGGCGTTAGAGCCCGCCACAGTCCTTCTCGCGGCACCGTTTCCTCGATGGTGTAATCCTTCACTCTTTTTAAGGTATCCGCCACCGGGGCGCCCAGAATCCCGCCCTGTTGATCCACGGCCTTAACAGACTCAATGAGTTTTCTCACATCTTCTGGACGCAGGCAGGGACGTACCCCATCGTGAACCAACACCCAATCTTCATCTCCTGCCCATTTTCTCAGAAAATGGAGGCCATTGAGCACTGTGTTAGTCCGCTCCGGGCCCCCAGACGCTGTTCCGAGCAGTTTGGTGATCCGCCCCTGAATCTTTGGCCAGCAGCGATCATCCTTAGCCACGCACACCACGACCCCTTTTACGGCTGAGTGTGCTGATACACGCTCCAGGCTGTGTTGTATAACAGTTTTTCCAAGCAGGTCCAGATACTGCTTTGGACGGCCGGTTCCCATTCTCAACCCTACCCCGGCGGCAGGTACAATCACCCAACATGGCTTCTCACTCATGGACCAAGCCGAGCTTTATTTGAAGGATGCGGCACAAACTTAGATGTGGTTTTGCGGTACCTACACAGTAACGGGTATAATACGCCCGCCGCGAAACTTTGTCATACTCTTGCAGTGCCCCAAGAATCCCGAAATTCACCCTTAGATCCCCCACTTCCTACTGCTACCGATAAGCCAGTCACTTGGACCCGGCTGGTAGGCAGCAGTGAGGGCTTGGCGCTTAGCCAAGCTGCACAGAATCTCCCCGGTCCTGTGGTTATCATTTGCCCCGATGTCCGCAAGCTGAGACAAATTGAATCCGAGATTCATTTCTATCAAGGTGATAATGCGGGAATGGATCTTTATTTGTTTCCTGATTGGGAATGCCTGCCCTACGATGTGTTCTCTCCTCATCTGGATATCGTATCTGAAAGGCTTAGAACACTTTATCGATTACCGGCCCTGAAAAAAGGTATTGTGCTCGTCACCATCGCCAATCTGTTGCAACGGGTTCCGCCGCGAGAATATGTCGCCGCACACAGCTTTACAGTCGAGCAAGGCGCTAAAATTGATATTGAACAATTCCGATCTCAACTACAAACTGGCGCGTACCAGTCTGTCAGCCAAGTTATGGGTCCTGGAGAGTATGCCATCCGCGGGGGGCTGATTGATATCTTCCCCATGGGTGGCGCACACCCATTTCGGATCGACCTCTTTGATAATGAGGTGGAATCTATTCGTTACTTTGATATCGAAACTCAACGCTCCAGCAACTCAACACCAAAAATTCAACTCCTTCCCGCACGTGAATTTCCTACCACCGAGACAGGAATCAAACTATTTCGTAGAAACTTCAGACAAAGGTTCTCTGGCGACCCAAATAGATCACTAATCTATAAGGAAGTAAGTAAAGGATACTTGCCAGCCGGTGTAGAAAATTATCTTCCGCTCTTCTTTGAAGAATGCGCTTCTCTATTTGAATACATGCCTCCAACAACCACACTTGTACTTGACGACCTGTGCGAGGAATCTTCAAGCAATTTTATTGCTGATACCCATAGCCGTTATGAGGTTGCCAAACTGGACCTTGATCGTCCTGCCCTGTCACCAGAAGTCATGTTTCTGGATTGCCAGTCTTTTATTAAATCCATTGGATCTTTTCCACGCATAATATTACAAAAACTCGTTGATAGTTCAAACGTAACGGACCGGTCTGTATTTGACACCACACTTCCACAATCTATACGAAGCTCTGCAAATGCAGAGTCACCCTACTCATCATTGCTTCAATACATCCAATCAACATCAAACCGAATATTGATTGTTGCTGAGACACACGGACGAGAAGAATTCCTTGTAACAATGCTCAATGAACATGATTGTAAGCCAGTTCGGTGTGATAATTGGTCAGGGTTTTTACAAAGTAACGCCCGTCTGTCCATTACCACCGCAGAACTCGAACTTGGATTGTGTCTCAACAATCCATCAGTAGTCGTAATAACTGAAAGCCAGATTTTTAGTGACAGGGTCATGCAACGTCGGCGACGGGCGCGAACCATCCAGGAACCTGAAGCCCTTATTCGCTCATTGGCCGAGCTCAAATGGGGTGATGCGGTGGTCCATGAAGTCCACGGAGTGGGCCGCTATCGAGGCCTGCAACTGCTCGAGCTAAAAGGTGAAGAATCAGAATATCTGACCTTGGAATATAGGGACGGTGACAAATTATATATACCGATACTTTCGCTGAAACTCATCAGCCGTTACACCAGCTCTGACCCGGATCATGCCCCACTACACAAATTGGGCGGCAAGGAATGGGGAAAGCTAACTCGCCGCGCAAAAGAAAAAGTGCATGATGCTGCGGTTGAGATTCTTGAGATACAGGCAGTACGTAAAGCTCGAAAAGGGCATTCATTTCCCATCCCCGATGACGAGTATGCCAGTTTCGTTGCACAATTTCCTTTTGAGGAAACACCAGACCAACTCAATGCTATTGAATCAGTCCTTTGTGATATGCAGTCAGATCACCCCATGGATCGACTGGTGTGTGGCGACGTTGGTTTTGGGAAAACTGAAGTGGCATTACGAGCTGCTTTTATAGCCGTCCAGGCTCAACATCAAGTGGTTATACTTGTTCCTACAACACTTCTAGCGCAGCAACATTTTTCAACTTTCTGCGATCGGTTTGCGCAATTTCCAGTTGAGATTGAGCTGTTGTCACGATTTAAAACCGCGAAGGAGATCAGCAACTGTATCAAGAATCTCAATCATGGTCGCACCGACATTGTCATAGGCACCCATCGACTGCTTCAAAAAGACGTCGATTTTAAACAATTGGGTCTCGTCATCATTGACGAAGAACATCGATTTGGTGTGCGCCAGAAAGAACGCCTTAAAAAACTCAGAGGCCGTGCCGATATACTGACGCTTACCGCGACCCCTATCCCGCGGACGCTTAATATGGCATTAAGTGGCGTAAGGGATATATCTGTTATAGCGACACCACCTCAGCACCGCCGTTCTGTAAAGACCTTTGTAAGTGAGTGGAGCGATCTTAATATTCGTGAGGCTTTTGAGCGAGAACTCCGCCGGGGAGGCCAGATATTTTTTCTTCACAATGATGTGAAATCAATGGCCCTAATGTTAGATCGATTAAAAAAATTGATTCCACACGCCAGCATTCAAGTCGCTAATGGGCAAATGCCCGAATATGAACTCGAGAGAGTCATGCAGGATTTTTACCATTTACGCTTTAATGTTCTTTTGTGCACCACGATCATAGAAAGCGGTATCGATATACCCACAGCGAATACAATTTTTATACACCGTGCAGATCGGTTTGGCTTGGCGCAACTCCACCAGTTAAGAGGCCGAGTAGGTCGGTCTCACCACCAGGCATTTGCTTACTTGCTGATTCCACCGCGCGAGGCCCTGCAAGGGAATGCCTTAAAACGCCTGGAAGCCATTGCCTCACTTGACGACCTGGGTGCAGGATTCATCCTTGCGTCACACGACCTTGAGATTCGAGGTGGCGGCGAATTACTGGGTGAAGCCCAAAGTGGACTGATCGACGAGATAGGCTTCTCTATGTACATGGATCTCCTGGAAAGAGCAATGCATTCAATACAACTATCAGGGAAACAATCAGCTGATTCTTTACAAAAAGATAGAGACGTTGAAGTAGAATTTCACACCCCCGTTCTATTACCTGAATCTTATATTCCTGACGTTCACACGCGCCTAGTGCTCTACAAACGAATTTCAAGCGCTAAAAACCAAAATGAGTTGAATGAACTTAGAGTAGAGATGACTGACCGGTTTGGACTTCTTCCCGACCCGGCAGACTCACTTATGATAGTGACAACTATTAAGAATCAAGCGAACAAACTAGGCGTTACCAACATTGATATTGGACCTGAAGGTGGTGTAATCACATTTGAGAAGACCGCTAACATCAACACTAACCAACTTGTTTTGCTACTTGAAAAAGAACCCGATAAGTATCAGATGTCGGGGCCAACAAAGCTACGTATAAGGCATGCTTTGCAAAACCGTATCAAACGTCTCCAATTTACACTGGGGCTAATGGCGGACCTTCGAGTAACACACAAATAACGCGGTCCTCGATGTCCTCTCGTGGGGTAGAAGGTACTAACAATTGATAGAAGAGCCTTTAATATTGGCTCTTCGGAAAAATTTGTGGGTAATGACGGGACTTATGTATTCGTAACTTATTGATGCTATATTGGTTTTTGGAGCAAAACATAGAAATA
>DRJZ01000010.1 GCA_011052015.1 Acidiferrobacteraceae bacterium
GAGCTAGGGTGAGGGAAGCAAATAAAGCTAAGACACTGATTCTATTATCCCCTCATCCCAACCTTCTCCCGGAGGGAGAAGGAGTTATCAATCAATAGAAGTGCCTGTATGATTTAATGTGCAAGTTTAGCGCTTGCAATCCGATTTAAACTTACACCAGATTCTGCCGCCTCTATAGCAAGGTGACGATGAACTTCTGCGGGAACTCGAACCATAAATTTTCCACTATATTTTCGTATTGATATAGGCACAGGCAAATCTTCCTTATTCTCTTTCATATCCGCAACACAATCTTTAACTACAGCACGAATACCTTTTAATGCTTTTTCAGGGCTGGATGCTAACCAGCTAAGGCTTTGGAATTCGGCACACAGTCCCACAAACTCTTTATCTTCATCGGACCACAATATGCGGTAAGTGTATTTATCGATTTCAGGAACCATGGCTCACCTCAATTTTTTCAACAGCAAATAACACTTGCCTGACTTGATAGGGTTTAGCTTTTCCTTTGTGATTTTGAATATTTACACGTAGATCTCCTGGCCAGGGAGTTTTATAAATGCAATGACTACTACCACTCTGCCGAGGATTACCGAAATAATGTAAACAAACCTTTTGAAGATCTTTAAAACGAGTCCCTTTAGGGCTTGATTTCGTTTCTTTCAATAGTTTAGCTACACCACTCATTCACTAATGAGTATCATTAATAATACCACTGTCAAGCAGGACAGAAACGATAGATATTGGGACATCCAAAATTTAGAAATCCTTGCCCAGGGAACAATCTTCTCTAATATACCAATGATCTCAGCCCCAAGGGCCTACCCAGCCAGCAAGGCAAGCGCCGTTACAGCGGCTGTCTCGATACGTAGGATGGACTGGCCCAGGGACACTGCTATCCCGCCCTGCTGGGTTACGGTTGTGACTTCATCGTCGGTAAAGCCACCCTCCGGTCCGATCATGATAAGTGGTGCCAAGTGATTTTTACTAACGGTACGGCGTTGGCTTGCTACTTCGCGGAGGGCTAAACCGACAGGATGTGCAATCAAAACTTGATTCGTGTTACACATCTGTTGTGCAAGTTCACCGGGCGAAACCGGGGGTGATAGCGTTGGCAACCACGCACGGCGGCTTTGTTTACAGGCCTCTGAACATATCCGTGACCAGCGCTGCTGCGATTTTACTTTGGGCTTGACCACGCTACGCCCACAGCTCAGGGGAATAAATTGAGTCATCCCCAATTGCGTCGCCATATCCAACATTACCGACATACGATCACCCTTGGGAATAGCGCTGGCCAAAATTAATTCGGAGGGTTGCTGGTGAAACTGCTTGGAAATCACGCACACTTTTAACCCATGCCGTGGCTTGCCCACCGAATCGACCTGACCCTGGGCAATCGTGCCTTGGCCATCAAACAACGCTATGCGATCACCATCGGCGAGCCGACGAGATGACAAGGCATGGCGGGACTCGTCTTCATCCAGCGCCACACTCTCACCCTCTGCGGGCAAGGAGTGACAAAAAAATAGTGGGGGCAGTCCCTCGCTCATAGTCATTTCACTGCCGCGCCCTTGGTGACATAGACATCGTAACGCACCAGCTTGCCCTTGTGACTGACGGTGGGGTTGGGTGCAAGAGGTGGAGCATGATCGGGACGCTTTACAACGACCCGCCGTCGCGCCACCGCTCGGGCAATCTCCAGCAACGGGTGGGCATCGGTATCATCCCCTACAAGGGCACGCAGGGTGCGGATCTCCTTTTTTGCCAGGGCCGATTGTCGCCGCTTGGGGGGGAACATGGGATCAATATAGACCACATCGGGTGGTGGCCGCAGCAAGGGCAAGGCCAGTTGGGCATCGATTTGTTGCACTTCAATGCGCCCAACAATTCTGGCCGTGGTTGCGTGCTGTTCACGGCTGCGACGCAGACCATCGCTAAGCAAAGCTGCGATGATGGGAGACCGTTCCATGGCGATGACCCTGGGACCATAGCTGGCGATGAGAAAGCTGTCCTGACCCAGTCCTGCGGTAGCATCCACCACCGTGGTCACCGGCCGTCCGATGGCCTTGGCCAGGGGTTGGTGCCGGTACAGACCCGCAAACCGCCTGCCTCCAACAGGGCCTAGGGTGGCGCAGACCGGCCCGCTACCATCGCTTGGGTGGGCCCAACGAATCATCAGTCGTCCGTCAATCACGCATAACATCCAGTCGGCATCAATGTCCCCGGTGCAGTCTACCAATGGCAACGCCAACCCTTCAGACAGGCCGATGAGATCTATACCCCCCGGGGTGATTTCATCGTCTCGACAGACCACAACCCTGGAACTCGTATGGGAATTGCTGTCGGGCGCCAACGCGCCTGGGCTTTGAAGTTTAACTGTGCTCACCTATACTCTGCGTCTCATTACGTCAGCCTATACCCTAAACACAAAATGTGTCGAATGAATTCGACCCTACAAAATATTGTAGATGTGAAAAAACATTGTAGGTGCGAATTCATTCGCACATAAAAACCCAAACAAAGACATTATGCGCCCTGCCGAAATACTGGTCATTCTCGAAACAGAGTTTCAGAGCACACAAAGTGGTTTACATGCCCCGGTCATGCTGTGGGGGCCACCCGGGGTAGGCAAGTCTCAAATGGTCGCCCAAGTGGCGGCCAAACACCAGGTGACCGTCACCGATATTCGCCTGTCGCAGATGGAACCCTCGGACTTAAGAGGCATCCCCTTTCGCATCGAGCAACGGGTCGAGTGGGCGATTCCCTCCATGTTACCCGATAGCCAGCGCCATGGGCCCGCCGGTATTTTATTTTTGGATGAAATCACCTCTGCGGCGCCCACCGTGTCGGCAGCGGCCTATCAGCCCATACTGGACCATCGCTTGGGGGACTACACGGTACCCGATCACTGGGCCATCTTTGCCCAATTGGAAAATCTTCAGCTTTCTAAATAACGCCATGATCCGCATACAAGAACAGGACTTTGATATCGCCGCTGAATTGCAGAAGTTGCGTGGCAGTCAGTCGTCTATTGGCGCCATTGCCAACTTTGTGGGCATCATGCGCGACAGCAACAACGGTAAAGACGTGAGCGTGATGACCCTCGAACACTACCCCAAGATGGCCGAACAAATCCTGGAAGGCCTTGAGCAACAAGCCCTGCAGCGCTGGAATCTGATCGACACCGTGATCATCCATCGTGTGGGAAAATTAACCCCCGGTGATAATATCGTCCTAATCGCAGTCGCCAGTAAACACCGCCACGATGCCTTCGCCGCCTGCGAGTTCCTCATCGATCAACTCAAGACTGCGGGCCCCTTCTGGAAACAGGAACGTGCAGACGGTGACACCCGCTGGGTAGAAGAACGGGACAGCGACAAGCTTGCCTCAAAACGCTGGCAGCGAGAGACCGAAGAAACCTCTGATTAATACGCTCAACCGCCAACGACTCCATGGACGGAGGAGGTACGAGCCCAAGGACGGGCGAGGGAATAAAACAAAGATACGTTATTGATTTTAATATCCCCTCATCCTAACCTTCTCCCGGAGGGAGAAGGGATTACCAATTAATGAAAGTACCCCTAATGGGCAACTTTCGTACTCCTTTGTAACAATGAAATGTCCTTAAGTCTCTACTGGCGTATTTGAATCATTGCCCCAGTCTGACCAGGATCCGGGGTAGCCTTTCACCTTCTCGTAACCAAGACTCTTCAGCACCACAAAAGTGTGCGCCGAGCGATGGTGGGTTTGACAATACACAACAATGGTTTTTTCCGGGCTCACGCCACGTGCATCCAACAAGGCGGAAATCTGTTCAGCCGATTTTAAGCGCAATTGACGATCCTGATCCATCGCCTCGGTCCACTCCATGTTCACCGCGCCCGGTATATGCCCGCCTTTTTGCGCAAATACCTTTGCGCCGGAATATTCCTGTGGTGAGCGCACGTCCAACACAACCACGTTGTCATCATTCAAGTGATCAAGGATAAACTGTTTATCGGCGATGGGAGCATTCACCAGCTGGGCCGTATATTCACCGGGAGTGGGATAAAGTATCTTCTGGCTAAGGGGACGGCCTTTATCGGTCCAGGCGTGCAGGCCGCCATTGAGCAGGGAAACCTTGGTATGACCCACACACGCCAGGGTCCACAAGAATCGGCTGGCGCGACCGCCACCTTCATCGTCGTAGGTTACCACGTGGGTATCGGGGGTCAAACCCAGGCTACCGAGCACCCGACCCAGTTGAGCCACATTGGGGAGCAATCCATTACGCGGTTTTTCGCTGTGCACAATCCAGTTGTATTCAAGGTACACGGCCCCCGGTAAATGCTGTTGCACATAAGTCTGTGGGTTAGACAAATCCACCAACAGTATTTGGTCAGTCCCAAGTAGGTGCGTCAGCTCTTTGGGCTCAACAATCAAGGGCAGTATGGGCTTGTTCATTGTTATTATTCCTCCTGTTAAATCCAGGCTAGCTGTCGTTGTATATCATCGCCTCTGCGATGGTGCTTGTCACCAGCAGTCTAGCGCATCTCATTCAGTTTCCCCAAGGCATCATAGGCCGCGTACTTATAGCCATCGCCCAAGGTGGGATAGTTGAACACGGAATGAATAAAGAAATCGATATCCCCTCCATAATGCAGGCAGGCCATGCCTACATGTATAAGCTCACTGGCAAGCTCACCGATAATATGCACCCCTAAGAGTTTCCCGCTGGGGGCCTCGAAGATCAGTTTGATCCAACCCTCGGTATCGCCAATGATCTGCCCACGGGCCTGAGCCCCGTAACGGTTACGGCCAACGACATAAGAGATCCCTACATCTCGACAACCCTGTTCTGTCTCACCCACCATAGCAATCTCGGGGATAGTATAAATGCCGGTGGGTAGTATGGGCGCCAAACGGGTCTTATAGGGCATATCGAAGGCGTGACAAACCGCCAGGCGTGCTTGCTCCATGGACGTACTGACCAAGGCCGGCGGCCCAATGACATCGCCCGCAGCATAAATGCTCGGGACCTGGGTCTGAAATTCTATGGGATCGACAGCATCAATGTGGCCGTACTTGCCGATGGATATACCGAGTGCCTCAAGTCCCAGGCCTTGGGTATTCCCACTTCGTCCCAGGGCATACAGAACCGTATCCGTTTTTACCTGAGTCCCGCTTTTAAGCGTAGTGGTGACCATGCGGCCATCAACAACACAGCTATCCACCTGCTCATTGAAGTGCAAATTCACACCCATGGACTCTACACGCTGATTGAATATACTGCCGATCTCTTCGTCCAGGAGGGGATCTAGCAATTGACGACCAGAATAAATCAGATGCACCTCGACACCCAGGGCCTCAAACAGACAACTGTATTCACAACCGATCACCCCGCCACCGATGACCGCTATAGCATCAGGGATATGGGTCATGTTGAGCACGGTGGTGCTGTCAAACACCGAAACATCATTGAATGGGATGCAGGCAGGACGGGCCGGGATACTTCCGGTGGCAATCAAGATAAATTTCCCGGTAATGTCTTCTTCCCCATCGTAATGGGAAATGACGACTCGGTGAGGGTCGGCAACACGCGCGGTACCGGTGACCCGATCAATGCCGTGGGCCTTGAGATTGGCTATGGCGCGGGCCTGTTCCCGCTGTTGAACAACTTCCGTGCGATGCATGAAGTTGGCCAGGGTAATATCGGCCTTGAACTTGACATGCAGGCCCTCGCCCAATTGCCGATTACGAAATCCAGATAAAAATAACGCGGATTCCCGCAAAGTCTTGCTGGCCAGGGTCCCCCAATTGATACAGTGGCCACCCAGCTCTTTATAGGCCTCAATAACCACGACCTTGTGGCCAAAATAGGCCGCCTGGGCCGCGCCCTTCTCGCCAGCGGGTCCACCACCTATAACCACCAGATCATAGTCGTATTGGGTCATTGGGTTATTATAGACCCCTGGCATTCATGGTAGTTACGTCAGAACACACTTTAACCCAAATCTTGCACGCTATGTTAGATAGACTACGCTTAATAATGAGTCCATGGGTTACCCAATGCTCTCCATCAACACATAGAAATCTATTGGGGTCCGATACCC
Source organism: Acidiferrobacteraceae bacterium (assembly GCA_011052015.1). Taxonomy (GTDB): domain Bacteria; phylum Pseudomonadota; class Gammaproteobacteria; order HyVt-429; family HyVt-429; genus HyVt-429. Next base: position 6,096 of record DRJZ01000010.1, read on the forward strand.
AACCGTAGCGGTGTCTTGTTTTACCCGTAATACGTCCATCCCTTGCTAAGCCCCTTTAAAACTTTTGAGGAAGACTACAGATGACTAACCCCGATAAATCTGAATTAAAGGAACGCGAGCGAAAGAACTGGGCATCGGTGGCTGAAGGTTGGCGTCGGCGTGATGAATTGTTGAGGAAGGGCGCGGCGCCTGTCACCGAGCGCATGCTTGAACTGGCCGGGATATCCTCCGGGAACCGGTTGCTTGATATTGCCTCGGGCACCGGGGAACCCGCAATATCCGCCGCCCAGATTGTTGGCAAGACCGGCAAGGTCATCGGTACAGACTTGGTTGATGAAATGCTTGTTGTTGCCCGTGAAAAAGTGGCCTCGGCAGGCCTCGACAATATCGAGTTTCACTGTATTGATGCAGAGACACTGGACTTCACGGCGGGTTCATTTGATGCGGTAACCCTACGCTGGGGCTTGATGTTCATGCCCGACCCGGGGGCCTGTCTTACTTCAGCCCATAAGGCACTGAAACCCGGTGGACGTATCAGCCTTGCCTGCTGGACCGCCCCGGACCGTAATCCTTTTGTGGGTGTACTCATGAAGATATTGGGTAAGTACATGGAAATTCCTGTTCCACCCCCCGGCACACCGGGCATTTTTGCATTCGCCGACCCGGACCGTTTGCGTGGCGCCCTTGAATCGGCAGGCTTCATAAATATCGCGCTGGAAGATATGACAATCGATGTCCTTGAGGTGGACGACGGCCGAGCCTATTGGGAAGCCATATCGGATATGGCCGCACCGGTCATGGCCCTGGTCAGTCAACTGGAAGAGTCGGCTCGTTCGAGCTATATAGGCGAGGTGATTGAGACCGCAAATGCCCTCAAACAAGGTCAAACCTTGCGCATGGAAGGCAACACATGGATTGCCTCCGCCAATAAATAAGACTTAAGTAGTGGCCGGGCAGGTACTACGGTCAAAGGACTAAACCTCCATTTTCCTTCTTAGGCGGGGTCGGCTTCGGAATCCAAGACCCCTAATTACACTCCACCTCAAAGGTGCCTTTTACAGGATCAGCGCGCCCAGTAGTCATCACTGCCGTTAAATCAACAAAAGTAGCGCTGCCGCTGGCGCGTTTTTCGTCGATGGTGAAAGCGTCAACCTGACTCTGGCCGGATGATACATTGGTCAAATCTTTAGACATATTTTCATCCGCTACCCAGTCGAGGTTGTTTTCCTTATCTCGAATTCGGAAGGAGCCGTTACCCGACCAGCCTTCTGAAACTGGATGGCTCTTCCAATCCACTGGCGGTAATTCAAACGACAGCGTTACATTGCTCCCATCTTTGGCTTTCCCGCTGCCAAATCGTAACCTCGAGTTACACTGCGCCATTTTGAATTTATATTGATATTTTCCGATCTTCACAATAGCCTGTTTTTGTGCCACCTCTTTTGGGGAGGTCGATCCACTCTCAAGCCCACTTCGAGAGGTCTCCTCTTCAGGAGATGAGCCGTCACTACAACCAAACAACAGGACCACCAGAAAAATCGCAATTACTTTATACATGATGCCTCCTCCATTAACTCTTTAATATTGGCTATTCGATAGCAACAGGAAACATAAAGACTACGAACTCACACCATCTTTATGCGAGCCACAAAAAACTGGGCTATCCTGGTGCAACCTGGACAACCGCACCTAGTGTAGTGTCCTAATTTGATCGTATATTATCAAGAGTTCTCTGGTTCCCACGCTCCCGCGTGGGAACCCATGCCCTGCCCTACCGAGCCAAACATATGCATTCCCACGCGGGAGCGTGGGTACAAGGTGCTAAAATCATGAACTCATGCCATCTTTATGCGAGACATAAAAAGCTGGGCAACCATACCTAGTTACTCTTGCAACGCTTCCTGATCCATTCTTCCAGCATATTGATGCTAACATCGTAAGCCTCGATTTCCTTCAGGCTGGTAAACCAGGCGTGCTTCCCATACATTTCACTGTTCTTTTCGATTTTCGCCGCTTGAGGATACTTTTTCTCCATCTTCTCCAAACAAGCCGGGTTCTTCATGCAGCCATTATGTTCTATAATCTGCTTTTGATGACGCTTTTCATGTTCGAGCGCTGATTGCCAGGCAATATCGTACTTATATTTCTTGTTCTCCGGGAGGTCATCTCTCATATCAATCTCCCCAGTTTCAGAATCCGTTGTCATCAAGGAATCTAAGGAATTTTCAGTGCCTACTCTCATGATCGCCTCCTTAATCGTACCGCAATCTTCATTACCCTTAATTCCGTGCTGAGCATTGTCTTCATTGGCTAGCGAGCACGCTTCACGGTATACCAACGAGCTATAGATGTCGCTATCGTAAATTCTCTCTTGCCTCGCATACTCGATCCACTTCTGATCAGCGTAGGCTTTCCGTAAGAGGCGATCCGACCAAAGCCTGTCTCGGGCTCTAACACAGGAAGGATTCTCCTTTATCGTCGGGATATCTCCCGTGCGCTGGCGCCAATAGTGGAGATAAAGTGGCGCTGTGGGGGCCGCACAGCTATACCGGTAAACGCTGCTTCCTTTTGACAGAGAATGCGTAAACTTACCCTTTACCGCCACATGTCGTGGCGCTGTCCTGCCACCATCAATGATTTCGCCACTTTTCTCCTTAAGGCTAAAGTCGAAGTGAGCCTCGATTTTGTTTTCGTCAACATGGTCAACAACAAAGCTGCCCGTCTTGCTTAGAAAATGATCTTCGTAGCCGTCGAGGTCTATCTTCTTCGTTCCAAGCTGGGCGTAAATACGATCAATATTTTCTAACTGCTCTTTACCTCCTGATCTGCCAGGTCCGTCGGGATATTGCCCAGCGGGGTACGATGTTTGCTTGAACCCCTTTCTAAGGATGGCCACAAAATTAAGGCCGGGGTCCGTTCCGGGAGGGGCTGTCAGGCTCAAATGCACGGAACATAAACCCTCCTTATCGTTTCTTCCCACAAGCCCAGAAAGAAATTCGACCTTACCCTGGTGGCTGCCACCCATGGCGCCGCTGATCGTATAGCTAAAATGCGATCCCGCCGCTATCACATCACGTGGGCCTTTGGGGGCGGCACTTGCTGAAGCGACAAACAGTAGAAGGAAAACAAAAGTAAAGGACAATTTTGAAACAGCCATTTCTTCCTCGCTGAAAAAATGATGCGTTACTTTCTTGTTTAGAGCGTAATTATTTACGTATTTTTTTGCTACCCAAAGCTAACACAGGCTCTGTCAATAAAGATAGATTCTCACCCAAAAATTCATGTAAAATCAGCTCACGCAGTAAAGTCATACAATCCAATAAATTGACATAGATCAATCTACCCAGACCCCGGCCAGTCTAGAATCAACTGCTTTTCGACACTTGAGGTCCACCACCATGATCGAACCCGTTACCCATGCCAATAATCCGGCCAGTCCATTTGATTTGGAGAACGAAACACTCTATCAAAAATGGCGCGAGCGCAAACTACAAGACTACCCTCAATCACTCGGTGATCTGCTGGTTGAGATCAAGGACCCTCGTCAGCTTACACAGACCGAACACGAGGCCCTTCTTGTTCGTATACGCAAAACGAATATGGCTCTTTATGCGGGGAAGACCGGCGAAAATCCCGACCGCGGCATACCCCACGCTATCAGTCGTCAGTTTGGCGTCCAGGCACTGGACCACAATTGGTTATCCGACGACGATGGACTGACTTCACTGACAGTGGTTAAAGAAGGAATCCGCAACCAATACATACCCTACTCCAGCCGCGCCATTAACTGGCATACCGACGGTTACTACAACACCCTGGGAAAACAGATTCATACCCTGAATTTACATTGTGTATCGCCAGCAGAAAAAGGTGGTGAGAACCGTATCATGGATCACGAAGTCGCCTACATACTGTTACGCGATGAGAATCCAGACTATATCCAGGCCCTGATGGCGCCCGATGCCATGACCTTACCAGCCCGTATTGATGAAGGTGGCACTGTAGCACGCCCCGACGAACCCGGCCCTGTCTATTCGATTGATCACAGTGGCAACTTGCACATGCGCTATACCATCCGTGTGCATAACATAATATGGAAGGACGACGACATAACCGCCCGAGCGGTCACCCTCCTAAAAGAACTATTAGAAAGCGACTCGCCCTATATATACAAAGGTCGCCTGGAACCCGGTATGGGCCTGATCAGCAACAACATCCTGCACGATCGCACCGCCTTCCGGGACACCGCTGACCATACTCGCTTGATTTACCGTGCTCGTTATTATGACCGACTGGCCAATACCGATATATTTGATATCTATCCGGATCTTTAGGCAACCCCAATGAACTCATTATTATATTGTGGGCACTTCTATTAATACCTTCTCCCTCCGGGAGTACCCCTAGGGCATAAAAGGGCGAGGGTGAGGGAGTCAACCAAGAGTAACTTATTGATTTTAATATCCCCTC
>DRJZ01000011.1 GCA_011052015.1 Acidiferrobacteraceae bacterium
CGCCGGGTCTGAACGCCCACCGATTTGTCCAGTTGCCGCACCAGCATATCGGCAATGCCGATACCCTTGCCCTTGTTCGACATGGAGGTACTCACCTGTTGATCGAACATATCCCGATACAACCGGGACTGATCAGAGTCGAACGCGCCTTCACCCAAACTGGCGTTACGCATGCTCTTCAAGACCCTTTGCAGAAACAGCGCCTCAAACTGTCTGGCCACTTCCCGTAGCTTCTCTGAGTCACCCTTGGCCGCGCCCGCCGAGGCCTTCAGTTCTGTAAGGCCATTAAAATCGATATAGCTATTCGCAGCAGCCAATGCAGGCATCATGACAACGGGCACTCTTGTCTGTACGCAATCCATTGCGTTTGTACACACTTAAACAACATCAGAGGGAAACTCCTAATAGGAAATGGCTCTTCCCCATATTGAGCGGGTAGCCCCTCAAATTTGCCACAGAGGCACGGAGGACACAGAGCATGCTTTTCTCTGAGAACTCCTCTGTGCCTCTGTGGCAAGAATGTCATTACCATTAACCTGCTGCCTAAATAATAATAAGATCGGCGCGCAATGCACCGGCCTGTTTCAGAGCTTCCAAAATCGCCACCAGATCCCCCGGCGCGGCGCCCACTTGATTGACTGCACGCACGATGGTATCCAGGGTGACCCCCGGTTCGAATAAAAACATCCGCGTGCCTTCCTCACTAATTTCAATATCGGTCTTCTCGGCCACCACGGTCTGGCCTCCCGATAGCGGTCCCGGCTGACTGATGATCGGTTCCTTGGTAATAGTAACGGTCAGACTGCCGTGGGCGACTGCCGCTGGCATGACCCGCACATGATCACCAATCACGATGGTGCCGGTGCGGGAATTGATCACGACCCTGGCGGCCACTTCACCGGGTTCCAGGGTGAGATTCTCAAGTGCCGACACAAAGGCGATGCGCTGTGCCGGATTGGCCGGGGCCTCCACCCGAACGGTGGAGCCATCTATGGGCTGGGCAACGACCTTGGAAAAGGCGGCGTTGATAGTGTCCACCATACGCTTCGTAGTCGTGAAATCCACAACCTTGAGGTTGAGTTCTACACTGCCGCTAGCCATAAAAGCTGTGGGTACGGTGCGTTCCACGGTGGCGCCGCTGGGTACCCGGCCCGCGCTGGGAACATTCACCGTCACCCTGGACCCATCTTTGGTCTTGGCGCCAAAGCCCCCCACCACCAGGTTGCCCTGGGCGATGGCATAGACGTTACCGTCCGCACCCCTTAACGGGGCCATCAATAAACTTCCACCACGCAGGCTTTTTGCGTTACCAATAGAGGCCACGGTAATATCGATGCGCTGACCAATCTTGGCGAACGGGGGCAGCTCGGCCTGCACCGTCACCGCAGCAACATTCTTGAGTTGTGGATCGACACTACCGGAAGGTACGTTGACCCCAAACTGGACCAACATGTTCCTGATACTTTGAATGGTAAACGGTGTCTGGGTGGTTTGATCGCCGGTGCTATTGAGCCCTACGACCAGGCTATAGCCTACCAACTGATTGGCGCGTAAACCGGCGATGGTCACCAGATCTTTGATTCGATCAGCGCGTGTTGTGGTGGTAACGGACAGCGCCATTAACACACACATTACCACCAGCCATGGCTGGTGTATTTTCATCGTCTTGGATGTAAAATTTTTATTTTTCATAAAAAATACTGTTAAAAAGGCCACCACTTACTCTGGAAAAAACGTCCCATCCAACCATTGGCGTTGGCATCCGCCAAGGCACCGGTGCCACCATAGACAAGGCGCACATTGGCCAATTGCGTCGATTGCACCGTATTGTCCGGAGTGATGTCCCGCTGGCGCACCACACCGGAGATGCGAATAAACTCATCGCCCTGGTTCAGGGTAAGCAGCTTCTCGCCACGAACAAACAGGTTGCCGTTGGCCAGAACCTCGGCCACGGTGACGGTGACGGTGCCGGTCAGGGTGTTGGTTTGGGTGCTACTACCCTCGCCAGTAAATTCCTGGGTCGAACTCAGGTCCTGTTGCAGCGTCAAATCATAGGGGGATTTAAACTGCGGTAATTGCTTGCCAAACACTGTGGGATTGGGGATGGTGATTCCATTTTCCTTTTTGGTGCTGGTATTGGAAGACTTGTTGGAACTGGTGTTCTCCGTCAGTATTACAGTCAGCACGTCACCCACCCGGTGAGCGCGCTCATCGGCGAACAAAGAATGGGCAAACCTTGATACCTGGTATATAGAACCATTGCTGATCGGCGGACTGATTGCCGGTTGGGGTTTGGTTATCGCAAACGCCGGGTCCGGTTTGATTGGCTTCGAGACGCAGGCCTGCAGGGCCACGCAGATCATGGCCGTGGTGGATAGCTTCATGGCAACCTGCCAAATTGTCTGGATCATTGTCGTTACCCTCTCAATCGTCAGGTCTATAAATTGTTGCTCACATAGGCGAGCATCTGGTCGACGGTGGAGATCACCTTGGAATTCATTTCGTAGGCCCGTTGAGTCTCAATCATGTTTACCAATTCCTCAACCACATTGACGTTCGAACTTTCTACGGAACCTTGTATCAAGGTAGCTAGGCCCGTCAGTCCCGGGGTGCCGGTCTGGGGGGTACCGCTGGCTGCAGATTCAAGAAACAGGTTCTCACCCATGGCCTGGAGGCCTGCCGGGTTGATGAAATCAGCCAATTGAATATTGCCCAAGGTAGTGGGCGCCGTGGCGCCGGGGGTTAGGGCCGACACCACGCCGTCCGACCCTATGGTGATGCTAAGCACGTTCTGTGGAATGGTGATGGACGGTTGTATGGTGTAACCGGCGGCATTCACCATCTGCCCCTGGGCATCCACTTGAAAAGAACCATCACGGGTATAGGCTACCGTACCGTCGGGCAACAGGACCTGTAAAAGACCGCGGCCATTCAATGCCATATCAAGCGGATTACCGGTCTGAATAATATTTCCCTGGGTATGGAGTTTTTCCGTTGCCACAGTACGCACCCCGGTCCCCAGGGACAGGCCTGAGGGCAATTGAGTATTCTGGGAAGACTGGGCGCCCACTTGGCGCACGTTCTGGTACAACAAGTCTTCAAACACCGCACGACTGCGTTTAAAGCCAGTGGTATTCACATTGGCCAGGTTATTGGAAATCACCGCCATACGCGTCTGTTGCGCGTCTAATCCGGTCTTACCTATCCATAATGCTGGGTTCATTTCACTGCTCCTAGTTCTTAAGTAATTCGCATAATGCTTGCTGCGGCGCGGTCATTGCGCTCGGCGGTGGTCATCAATTTAACTTGCATCTCAAACTGGCGCGCCAGGGAAATCATGGTAATCATGGAATCGACCGCGTTCACATTACTGGTCTCCAGTGCGCTGGAGACCAACTGCACGGCTGCATCCGGCAGCACCACCTGATTGGGGTCGCGGCTATACATCAAGCCATCGTTACCCTTCACCAGGTCGGCGTTATAAGGCTTAACCAGACGAATGCGGTCCACTACCGCCGGGGCAGTGGCATCCTGGCCACGGATCCGCAAAGAGATGGTGCCGTCGGGCGCGATTTCAATTTTGTCTGCGGGCGGTAGCGCGATAGGCCCCAAATTACCCATTACCGCATGACCGTCACTGGTTAGCAGCCGACCACCACTTACAATCTGCAGGCTGCCATTGCGGGTGTAGGCCTCACGCGCACCCTCACCCAAAACAGAAATCCAGCCATCGGTTTTGATCGCCACATCCAAATCACGGCCGGTGCCAATAATGCTGCCGGTGGCGAAATCGGTACCGGGCCGTTCGGCCATGGCATAGACCCGGCTGGGGTGCCCTTCACCAAATACCGGCATGCTACGGAATGACGACAGATCGGCTCGGAATCCGAAGGTGCTTACATTGGCCAGGTTATGGGCATTCGCCGCCTGGGCTATCATCATCTGCTTGGCCCCACTCATAGCAACATAAAGCATACGATCCATTGATCAGTCTCCTGTCTACTGTGACCTAGTGGGTACGTTAACGAAGGTTAATAATAGTTTGGGTGATCTGGTCGGCGGTATTGATCACCTGGGCGTTGGCCTGGAAATTTCTTTGGGCGGTAATCAATTGCACCAACTGTTGGGTCAGATCCACGTTGGAATCTTCCAGGGCCCCCGATTGGATCACGCCGAGACTGGACGAACCCGGTGTCCCCACCAGGGCCGAGCCGGATGCGGCGGTTTCGGTCCAGGTGGTATCACCCAACTGACGCAGACCTTCCGGGTTATTAAAGTTGGCCAACAGGGCCTGGCCCAGGGCCTGAGACTGGCCATTGGTATAGCGGCCAAAAATGACCCCTGAGGCGTCCACGTCCACACTGGCCAAACGCCCGGTGGTGTACCCATCCTGGGTTAGGGAGTTGACGCCGAATGCCGCGCCAAACTGACTGGTATCTTCCAAGGCAATGGTATAGGCCATGTCAGCAGCGCCGGAACCTACCGGTATGGCGGCATAGGTCAGGGTGCCGATGGGGGGTCCAGCGGGGGTGATCAGGCTGCCGGTATTGTCGAAGGTAATGGCGGTCCCTTCCGCCGGGGCCACGAAGGCCTGGTTGTCCAGAGACATCTCGACGGTCCAGGCGTTATCGGCAGTCTTGCGAAAATACGTGGTGATGGTATGCGCCACCCCGAGGCTGTCAAAGCCGGTAAACGAAGTGGCGTGGTTGTAACTGCCTGCGGGGGGTGGCTCAAATCGCGGCGGAACATACGCGGTACCGTCATCCTGTAATGCAGCAACGGTCAGGGCCAACGCGGGATCGCCTACACCCTTGGCTACCTCGGTGGCATCCAGATTCAGATTGGCAGTGATTGCAGTGGTGGTATTCGGGTTATTGTCTGACAGAGAAAGCTGTAATTCGCCCTGGGTGCCGGTTACGGTGCCGTTGGTGGCCTGAAACCCGGTCAAGCGCAGCCCGGAACTGTTGACCACATAGCCTTCGTCATCCAGACCAAAGGCGCCGTTACGTGAGTAAGAGATGGCGCCGTTTTCACTCATGCGGAAAAACCCCTGGCCGTTGATGGCAAGATCAAAATTATTATTGGTAAAATTAATATTGCCCTGGCCGAATTGCTGCCTCACGCCAGACAATTGCACGCCACTGCCCACCGACAGGGTGCCAGTCCCCAGCTTGGACACCGGCAGAACGTCGGCGAACTCCGCGCGGGAACCTTTAAACCCCACAGTGCCGGCATTGGCAATGTTGTTTCCGATAACCCGCAGTTCTGCGGATGACGCGTTGAGACCACTTATCGCTGTACGGAATGGCATGATTTAACTCCTCTCACTTAGTGTTTCGACACGACTGGTCATTTAAAGGATCGCTGAAATCGCTGACAGAGGCACCGATTTCGATCCAGACAGATTCAAGATGATTTCACCCTGACTTCGATCCATGCTGACGCTCTCAACCAACACCGCCAACTGGGCATCCACGCCAACCACATCACCTCCGATAATGGCCTCGGCGGCGACCCGATAAATCCCCGCTGGCGCCGGCTTACCATCATTCGTGAGGCCATCCCATTTAAAATTCGCGGGTCCGGCGCCCTGGGGACCCATCTCTAATTGACGCACCAGTTGGCCACTTTGATCGGTAATCTTGAGGGTGAGTGAAGTGCTTGCATCCGGCATGTTCACGACACCACTGAGGTTGCCACCCACTTGCAATTGACCGTCAACTCCCGGAGCCAACACCAACCGGCCCACCAATGCAGATGCCTGCAATGCCTGATTGGATTGCAACGCCTCGGCAAGGCCGTTGATCGAATTCTGCAATTCCTGGATACCGCTTACGGTGCCGAACTGGGCCATCTGCCCCAGAAACTCACCGTTTTCCATGGGCTTGAGGGGGTCCTGATTCTTGAGCTGAGTAATCATAAGCTCAAGAAAGGCCTCTTGGCCGAGCTTGTCAGATTTTTGCCGGGTCTGATCCTTAGGGATGGACAGCCCCAGTCTGTCGATATTGGAAATGATGTCGCTATTTGAAGTCACTGTCCTAACCTCGATTATCCAGCTATCAGCCCTGCCCTAAAGAAAGGGTGCGGATGAGCAGCTGCTTGGATGTATTGAGCACCTCAACGTTGTTCTCATAGGCCCGCGATGCGGCAAGCATATTGGCCATCTCCTCAATGCTGTTAACATTGGACATGTAGATATAGCCCTTGGCGTCGGCCATGGGGTGATCCGGTTGATGCTGTTTCTGAAGGGGCGCGGCACTTTCCACTACGCCCAGCGTGGCCACGCCCGTACTGACCCCATCCATTCGATCAGGATTAAACACTGCGGAAAATACAGGGTGACGGGCGCGATATGTCGTATTGATACTGCTGCTGACGCTCTCGGCATTCGCCAAATTGCTGGCCGTGACATTGAGACGCAGGGAATTTGCACTCATGGCCGAACCCGCAATAGAAAAAACATTAAACAAAGACATCTTATTCTCCTCTCAAGGCGCGCATGACACCGCTGATCCTGCCATTCAGGAAGGTTAGACTGGCCATGTAGTGCAGGGAATTGCGTGCGAACTCGGCCTTCTCAACCTGCCCGTCCACGGTATTGCCATCTATTGAGGGTTGGGTGGGGACGCGGTACAACAAGTCACCAAAGCCACCATCACCTAACATGCCAGCGACATGTCCAGGCTGGGACACTTGCAGACGCAACATCCCGGGATCGCTATCACCCCCAGCCGAACGCAAGGCGGACTGAAAATTAAAGTCCCGGGCCAAATAACCCGGGGTCTCGGCGTTGGCCATGTTTGCCGCCAACAATTCGGTACGTTTGGCCCGTAACTGCAGGGCTTCAGGGTGGACACCCAGGGCGGCATCTAGATTCAGTGGCATTCCCGACTCCTTTGTCATCGTTGCGTTCTTCAATAACAAGAGCAATAGCCGTGCCAAACGATAAAACTATTTATAAACAGTGGGTTAGAAATATTCCTGGGCATCCAGGCGGCAAGGCATCACCCTTGACGGCAACCGGGCGCCGCCATGGGAAAATAGAGAAGGAGAAAAGGATGCAGGGAACCTCTGAATGACACTTAACCGCCAAGGCGCCAAACTGAGATTGTTGTTTTCCAAAAGAAAACTCTTGGCGCCTTGGCGGTTCGAACCCAATTGTTCAGAATTTCCTTAAGGTTACTGTATGGGGGAAACTCCATTACAACACATACTATGGACGGGAGGCACAAGAGTAATCAAGGCTTCTTTAACTGGTAGGCCACGCCAGGCTTACCCCGCAACATGGTAAAGTCATCGCAGTAACTCGTGGGCGCCTCGGCGGCCCCCATCAGCAGATAGGCGCCTGGATTCAGGCTATCCACCATACGCGTAACGATATCCTTTTTTAGTTCCGAGGAAAAATAGATCAACACATTGCGGCAAAATATCACTTCAAATTTGCCTAACGCGCTGTAGCTCTCTTTAAGATTTAAGGGTTGGAAGTTTACCAACTGGCTCACCTCCGATTTAAGCGTCCATCGGTCTTCGGTCTTTTCGAAGAACCGTTGCCGGCGCCCATCGGATATACCGCGCGCCAGACTCTTGCCGTCATAGCTGGCCGACCTGGCTTGATTGAGTACCGTTGAATCGATATCGGTGGCGGTAATCTGAACATTGCCGGGGAGGGCCCCGGCGTTGGCTTGCTGGAATTCGCGGATCACCATGGAGATGGAGTAGGCCTCTTCGCCGGTGGAACAGGCCGCCGACCAAACACGCAATTGCGACAACCGGCGCTTCGCCAATTCCGGCAAGATGACCTGGGCAAACATATCAAAGGGATAGGCGTCACGAAACCACATGGTCTCGTTGGTGGTCATGGCATCAATGATGCGCTCTCGCAACGGGCTGCCAGAGTAGCCGTGGGCACGAGATATCAGATCCTTGAGCGTGGCAACAGACAGCTCGGCCATCAGTCCATTGAGACGGTTCGCGACCAGATAGTCCTTATTATCCCCCAACACCAAACCACAACTGTCTTCCAGGTATCGACCAAAGGCCCGGTAATCTTCCGGCTGAAAACTGAGTTCGGACACCTTACAGCTTAAACCCTCCCACCAAAGCCGTCAGTTGCGTTGCCAGTCGCGCCAATTCCTCACTCGCCTTAGCAATATGCTGGGTACCGTCGCCGGTCTGGTGAGCAACTCTGTTGATATCCACCACATTCTTATTAATCTCTTCGACCACGTGCTTTTGTTCATCTGCCGAGCTGGCAATCTGGGTATTCATTTCGTTGATAGTGCGCGCTGAACGGGTAATGGCCCCAAGAGATGTACCCGCCTTGCTCGCCTGCTGGACGGCCACAGCGGTTTTTTCCTGTCCCAATTTCATCACCTCCACCGCTTGGCCGGCCCGGCCTTGCAGGCGTTCCACCATCTGTTGGATTTCTTCGGTGGACTTTTGGGTATTCCCCGCCAAGGTGCGAACTTCATCGGCTACCACCGCAAAACCCCGCCCCTGTTCGCCGGCACGGGCCGCTTCAATGGCTGCGTTTAAGGCTAATAAGTTGGTCTGCTCGGCGATACCCCGAATCACATCGAGTACCTTTCCAATTTCCAAAGAGTCCTCGGCCAACTGCTTGATGACCTCCTCTGCTTTGTTAACCTCTACGGACAGGGCCTCTATACTCTCAATAACCTGGGTCACCACCTCGTAGCCTTCATGGGCTTCGTTGTCAGAAGCCTCGGCTGAAGACGCTGCTTTCGCCGCATTTTGGGCCACCTCAGTCACTGCCGCCGCGAGCTGGGTGACTGCGGTAGCCACCCGATCGGTATTTCCTTCCTGACGGTGCATCCCCTCTCGAGTCTGTTCGGTTACCGCCGACATCTCTTCGGCGGCTGCGGCAAGCTGAGTGGCAGACCCCGCCACTTGGCTCACGGTATGATGGATCTTACCTACGAACTGATTGAAACTGCCTCCCAGGCGGGCAATCTCGTCCTTGCCACTGTCCTCCAGGCGCCGGGTAAGATCCCCCTCACCCGTGGCGATATCGTCCATAGTCGCAACCGCCAGATCCAAAGGCTGGGTAATAAGTTTGCTGCTGACCCAGGCCAACAACAGGCCCAAGCCCAACCCGGCAATGAGCAAACCGGTCAACCATTTCATGGAGGCACGGACCTGGGCAATGAGCAAGCCACTCGATGTCTCGATATCCTTGCGCTTGGCCCCCACCAATCTATCCAACATACCATCGATATCGCCCACCAACTGGCCTACTTCGTTCTTGATCAAGTAGGCGTCCATGCGCCAGCGCTCACCGCCATGCAATTCTTTGAGCTTGAGCAAATCGGCAAAATAGGCCTTTTGCAGCGCTGCGGCGTCACTCAAAGAGACTTCTTCTTCCAAGGTAAGCCGGTCACCATAGGCGCCAATCTTTTTTATCAGGCGCTCGATTTCTTCTTTGTAGTCTTTTAGCACTTCATCCAGGACTTCCGGGGCGCGAAACCCCAGGTAACCACGCACACCGAATAACACCTGGGCCCACTGGTAGCGTAACTCGGCCATATCCAACAACATTTTTTTGCGCCTCGGGCTGGCCTCCTCATCGGCCTCAGATAGCATCATGGTACTCAACAAACCTCTGATCTCAGCAGCCCTGGGGGCCAGGGTCTGACGCGCAAAGGCCATCCCCGGCATATTGAGATTGATATCTTGCGCCAGCCCGATCATATGTGATTTATGGGTGGTGAAGGCCCGTACCTTTGCCTCTATTTGGCTGATCAGCTTACTGGTCTCCGAATCGTCCTGTAACTTGGCGCTTTTCTTTAGTGCGCTCACGCTCTGCTCTACACCGACCAAGCTATCTTCGTATTTTTTCTTATAACTGGGGTCCTTACTCAATAAATAAAATCCCATCGCCCCGGTGGCATCCCGCAACTGGCTACTCAGGATCATGGAATCGATTACAATCGGCTGGTTCTGCTGCACCACTACAGACACCGTAGACTGCAACTTATCGAGGTTGCTCAGCGCAATCAACGACACCAGCAACAAAAATACCAGCAGTATACCCATGCTCCCCCATACCCGATGTTTGACAGAATACCTCGACAAAAACCGGGATATTAGGCGGCTGCCCTGAAATGAACGGTAAGTGTTTTGCTGTGACATTGTTGCGCTATCTCTCTTATCAGTCAGTTACGACAACTTAAAAATAATTGCTCCGCCACCTTACCTGGCTCACTGGCGCAGGCCCACTGCGGGCTACAGCACCACCTGCCTTTTCACACAGCAATAACCAGGCCAAGTAGCTTTTAAGGAGTTTCCTGTAAAACGCTGGATGTCCATATTTTATAGGCACAAAATGCGTCGGCGCCTTGGCAGTTCAATATTAATCACAGCAAGCTGCAGGGGTACAACCCTCAAAGATCAAATCAGCATGAATTGATTCAAGAATGTTTTCAGACCTCTACTTTTGTTACGCGGCGTCCGCAGTATGTTGATCCCTGGCAACGTGGCCAAAGACAAACTCGATAAGGCCATCGGCATTAAACTTGGCCAAGAAGTGGTCCGCGCCCACCTGTTTCACCATGCCTTCATTAAATACACCACTCAAAGAACTATGCAGTAAGACGTAGAGTCCCTTGAGCCGGGGATCATCCTTGACTTCCTTGGTAAGGGTATAGCCGTCCATTTCAGGCATCTCGATATCCGATATCATCATGCTAATCTTATTGCTGATGGGTTCACCCCCTTCACACCAACCCTGCAGCATCTCCAGGGCTTCACGGCCATTAATGGCCGTTATGTAGTGCAGGCCCGCCTGATCCAGTGCACGGGTAATCTGTTTGCGCGCCACATTCGAGTCGTCCACCACAAATATGGGCTTTATATCGTCGTTTTTCTCAACTTTGTGCGTCAACTCTTCGGAGACCTCTACCACCAATCCAGTGACCTCGGCATGGACCTTCTCCACGTCGATAACCTCCACCAACTCGCCATCCACTTCTGTCACTGCGGTAAGATAATTTTCATCTCCCAACCCCGGCGGGGGTTGCCGGATATCCTTCCATTCGTGATTAACAATACGATCCACACCACCTACCAAGAAACCCTGCACCGAGCGGTTGTACTCAGTGACGATAACAAAGCTGTCCTCAACATTTTCCGTGGGCTTACCCCCCAGGGCCATATTCAAATCAATGATACTGATGGTGTTACCCCGCAAATGGGCCACCCCCCGAACCACCGGCATGGAGTCTGGAAGCTTGGTCAACGGTGGGCAATGGATCACCTCTCGCACCTTAAAGACATTAATGCCATAACGTTGCCGGCCGACAAGTTTGAACATCAGAAGCTCAAGGCGGTTACGCCCTGCAAGTCGCGTACGCAGATCGACCCTATCCAAGACTCCGGCCATATCACAGCCCCCGTATGTCAGTCAGTGATTAAAACGGGGCCAGCGGGTAGTTACCCGGACCAATCCCCATTGCCTGAATATCGGCCTCCGAGCCCAGGACTTGAGTCTCGGCCGCATCGTAAAAATCCGCACCCGTGGCCGCTGCGTTGAAACCCTTTGCAATCCACTGATTTTCTTCACAAGAACCAAACTCCTGACCACAGGCATGTGTCTTGCATGCTACAAAACAGACAAAGGCCCCGGATACACCTCACCACCAGAAGTACCCTCCGGGTTTTTACAGTAAACAACGGTTTTTTGACGCAAAATCGACCCATTGAGACAGAAAATGGTCAAATTATTGTCAGACGTTCCCCAGCTGGATCGAATCTGGATTGTCCTACTTGGGCTTGTGGTGTTGCCGGGCGCTTTGTTTAGCGCAACCAGCGCGGCCACCCCTGCCTTTGAAGATCACCGGCAAATTCGCGCCGTGGCCGAAGACCTGGCCCGCCAACACAGCCAGTACCCCGCCTCCAAAGTGCAAGTCAAGGCTGCAAACCTGGATCCGCGTCTGCGCATGGCCCGTTGCGACACAGCCTTAGAGGCCTTTTTGCCTCACCGCTGGCAAGTACACGGAAGAGGCACGGTGGGTGTACGCTGCACCGGCCAGCGTCCTTGGACGCTCTATGTGTCCGTAAATGTGAGTATTTATGACCAGGTGGTGGTCAGCGCTCATCCTCTGCCTCGCGGAGCTCGACTGAGTCAGGCCGACTTAAAACTGGAAAAACACGATCTGGCAAGGTTAGTCGGCGGCTATTTGCAGGATCCACAACAGGTCATTGGCAAGGTGCTACGTCGACCTATTGGTCTGGGTTCGGTATTCACACCCGCCATCATTGAGTCTGAACGCCTTATTCACCGGGGTGATAGAGTTCAAATTGTGGCCTCACTACGGGGGATGGAGGTACGCATGATCGGTAAGGCCCTGAACGATGGCGCCGCTGGCGACCGGGTACAGGTTCGCAACCTTTCTACGAAACGTATCATTGAGGGCACGGTGACCCACCAGGGGTTCGTGCGAGTGCAACTATAAGTATAGGGCAACGATATGCCGATCATCGGTTGGTTTGTCCCGGCCGCAGGATAGGATTAAAGTAATCACCTCGGGTGGTCGTTAACCACCACGTAGAGAAATAGGAGCAACACAATGGCTATTGAAATTACCGGTTCCACAGTGAACCCAAATCCCGCTAATGGCGGCGAAACGAGTGATGTCAGGCGTGAGCAGGGCGGCCCAGCCACACCTACGCGTCCACCTGAGACCGGGCAATCATCTGCAGCCGACACCGTTAGTCTGACGGAAACGGCATCCCAGTTACAGCAGCTTGAATCTGAACTCGCCAGCCTGCCAGTGGTGGATACCAATCGGGTTGAGGCCATTAGACAATCTATTCAATCGGGCAGCTTTGAAGTGGATGCCAACCGAGTAGCAGATAGGTTGACCAGCCTGGAATCGGATCTCTTCTCCAACGCGTCGGGCCAATAATCGCACCATTTCATCATGGCCGATGAGAATCAGCAGGCGCGGCTAGTATCGCTACTCACCCAGGAAGAAGAGGCAGCGGGACTTCTGCTGCAAAGCCTCGAAGAAGAGTTTACCGCCCTCAAAGCCCACAATGCACCGGCCCTGGAGCAGGCCGTTAGCCAAAAACAAAATTGCGTGGAACGGCTGGAAGCGACCGGCCGCCAACGCATGGGGCTACTCAATCAACCCGCAGGGCCCGCAGATGCCAAGGCCATAGAACAACGCCTTCAAGATCAAGACAAGACCGGCAATTTAGTTCAACTGTGGCGTCAACTACAAGACACGGCAACCCGTTGCCAGGAACACAACCGGCGCAATGGCAGGCTCGTCAGCGCGCACCAAGATCGTGTTACGCAGATACTCGGTATTCTGCGCGGACAACCCATAAAGTCGGGCTTATATGGGCCTGATGGGTCAACGGTTTCAGGCTCAGACCCGCACACGATGGTGAAGGCCTAGGGAAATTCTGATCAATTGAACTTGAACCGCCAAGACGCCAAGAATTTTCTTTATAAAAATCAACAATCTATTAGCTTGGCGACCTTGGCGTCTTGGCGGTTGAGCGTATTAATAAAAGGCTCCCTAAACCTAATCGCCCGCCGACAATCCAAACCCCACGGCGCCGAACCATCAAAAAATCTCCTCCTTTGGAAATCTATAAACAATGCCCACGCCTTCCCCCGCCGAATTGCTCAAGGATCCAGCCAGTATCGCTCAAATCCTGACCCGCTTGCAGATCAACCGAAACCTGGTCGCCCTATCACTGCCCAAGGGCAATGGGCGTTACTTAAGCACAGTCATTGAGGTCAATCTGGAACAAAGATTCTTGCTGCTTGATGAGCTCAGTTCTGCGGCGGCACACCGACGGATGTTGTCCGAGAAACGATTTCACTTCCAAGCCACAGTAGACGGGATAAAAATCGATTTCAACGGCGCCATCGATTACTTTAGCAAGGATAACGTGGGGGCTTTCTACAGGGTCCCCTTCCCCACTAAAATGCAATATATGCAACAAAGGGCTCATTACCGTGCACGCATAACCATAGCCGATCCCATCTCTGTGGCCTTATCTCGTAGTGAGCTGGCAAGCTCAAAAATAGAGGGTGGCCTGCATGACATCTCGGTGGGAGGCTTGGGCGTTCACTTCAAAAAACAGCTCGAAAAACCAATTAAATCGGGGGATTTCTTTCCCGGCTGCATGATTACATTGCTCAATGCCACCACAATCGCTTGTAGCTTTGAGGCCCGATTCGTCAAACCCGAAAAAGACAAAAGCCTGCGTGTGGGTGGCCGCTTTGTGGATATCGATACGATACAGCAACGCCACATCGAACGTTTCGTGGCCGAAATGGATCGGGAGTTTTTAAGAAGGCTGGCGAGAAACCGTTAGAACGTTACGTTGCGCATGGACTCGCCCAACTCACCATGTTTTGAGCGTTTGCTCTCCAGTTTGATCCGGAGCCTCAGGTCATTGACGGAATCGGCGTTACGCAAGGCATCTTCATAACTGATCAGATCATCCTCATACAGGGCAAACATCGACTGATCAAAGGTCTGCATCCCCGCCTCGGTAGATTTGGCGATCACTGCCCGCATCTCGTTTACCTTACCCTTGAGCACCAAGTCGGCTATGAGCGGGGTATTGATCAGGACCTCCACTCCCGGTACCCGGCCCTTGCCACCCTGTTTCTTGATCAGCCTCTGAGATACGATGGCCTTGAGGTTTAAAGACAGGTCCATCAACAATTGGTCACGGCGCTCCTCCGGGAAGAAATTGATGATTCGATCCAGAGCCTGATAGCTATTGTTGGCGTGGAGAGTCGCAAGACACAAGTGCCCGGTCTCGGCAAACACCACCGCCTTATCCATGGTCTCACGGGTGCGAATCTCGCCGATAAGAATAACATCCGGGGCCTGACGCATGGCGTTTACCAGGGCCACCTCAAAGCTATCGGTGTCTACCCCGACCTCTCGTTGGGTCACAATACAGTTATTGTGTTCATGCACAAATTCGATGGGGTCCTCAATGGTAATAATATGGCCATAGCTGTGTTCGTTACGATAACCGATCATGGCCGCCAAGGATGTTGATTTGCCGGAACCGGTACCACCCACAAAGATCACCAGGCCACGGCGGGTCATGGCCACCTCAGAAATCACTTTGGGCAATTGAAGTTCTTCGATCTTGGGTATCATGGTCTCAATAGTGCGCAGGACCATACCGGTGAAGGTTTGTTGTACAAACACGTTGACACGAAAGCGTCCAATCTCCTGAGGGTGGATCGCAAAATTGCATTCGTTGGATTCATCAAAGATTTTGCGCTGATCTTCGGTCATGATGCTATAGGCAAAATCACGCGACTGTTCCGGAGTCAGGGCCTGTTTAGTGAGGGCCTGGATACGGCCATCCACCTTAATGCTGGGGGGCACACCGGCGGTTATAAAAAGGTCCGATGCCTTTTTGTGTTTCATCAATTTGAGCAGATCAGTAAAGACCATAGTAAACCCTACCTGGCGCTAGCCACAGAGGCGACGGTAAATTTTTCTTTATCTGCAGCCCGAGTACGGGCCTCATCAATATTCACCATCTTGTTTCTGACCAATTCCACCAGACACTGATCCAGGGTTTGCATACCCACATTCTGTCCGGTCTGGATGGACGAATACATCTGTGGAATCTTGTTTTCTCGAATAAGATTGCGTATCGCCGGAGTGCCGATCATGATCTCGTGGGCGGCGACCCGGCCCCCGGAAATCTTCTTGAGCAGGGTCTGGGAGATCACCGCACGCAGAGACTCCGACAGCATGGACCGCACCATGTCTTTTTCGGCGGCCGGAAACACGTCAACGATACGGTCTATGGTCTTGGCTGCAGAACTGGTATGCAAGGTTGCAAACACCAAGTGGCCGGTCTCGGCCCCGGTCAAGGCAAGCCGGATCGTCTCCAGATCGCGCATTTCTCCCACCAGTATCACGTCTGGATCTTCGCGGAGCGCGGAGCGCAAGGCCTCGGTAAACCCATGGGTATGGATGCCGACTTCGCGTTGGTTTATGAGACAGTTCTTGCTCTGGTGAACGAATTCTATGGGGTCTTCAATGGTCAGGATGTGCCCAAATTCATTGTCGTTGACATGGTCAACCATCGCCGCCAGGGTGGTGGACTTACCCGACCCGGTAGGTCCGGTCACCAGCACCAAGCCCCGGGGCTGATTGGATATATCCTTAAATATCTGCGGCGCATTCAGTTGATCCAGACTTAACACCTTGGTGGGAATGGTCCTGAATACCGCTGACGGGCCCCGGTTCTGGTTAAAGGCATTGACGCGAAAACGGGCGATATTGGGCAACTCAAAGGAAAAGTCAGTCTCAAGGAATTCCTCAAAATCCTTTTGCTGCTTATCGTTCATGATGTCGTAAATCATATTGTGAACGGTACGCTCATCCAGGGCGTCCACATTGATCCGCTTGACGTCACCGTCCACCCGAATGAGTGGCGGCAGACCGGAAGACAGGTGCAAGTCAGAAGCGTTTTTCTTTGTAGTAAAGGCCAGTAATTCAGCGATATCCATCGCAGGCTCCAGGTTTTGTCAATTGTAGGTTAACATCGGTCTGATCAAACTCATTGCTTAGATCACACCCTTGATGATAGATGATTATAGGCCCGGCGCTACATCGTGTGAAACAATGCTGGCCTAATCTCCGAGTCTAACGTCAACCCGGTAACATTTCATCGATCAGTAACTCCGCCAACATACACCCAAGCCACCTTGAGCTACAAGCCAACATCTCTGGCAGACCGACTGTCAATTTTGAACCAACGGATTCATGATGCCGAGCAACGCTTTGGTCGTGTCACCGGTAGCGTTCGTCTACTCGCGGTAGGCAAAACCCGTGAGGCAGCCGACTTGCGTGTACTGGCCTCGCTGGGGCAAAAGGCATTCGGTGAAAACTACTTGCAAGAGGCCAGGTTCAAAATGGCCGCCCTCGAAGATCTGTCCCTCTGCTGGCACTACATCGGCCGCATCCAAAGCAACAAGACTGCTCAGTTGGCCGCCCAATTTGACTGGATACACAGCATCGATCGGTTGGAAATCGCCCAGCGCCTCAGTGAGCAACGGCCTCATGACGTTGAACCACTGAACCTCTGCCTGCAAGTCAACCTGGATAACGAAACCAGCAAGGGCGGTATACCCCTACCCCAAGTGCCGCAGCTAGCGATGGAAATCGCTGAGCTGCCACGGCTAAGGCTACGGGGCCTCATGTCAGTTCCCAGGCCTGAAACGGAGTTTGACGCCCAACGCCAGCAATTTACCCGGTTGCGGCACAGCCTGGAAGACTTAAACCCTCTGGGCCTGCATCTGGATACTCTCTCCATGGGGATGAGCCACGACATGGAGGCGGCCATTGCCGAAGGGGCAACTATCATTCGTATCGGTACCGCTCTGTTCGGCCCGCGCCAACGATAGGGCCCGATGGCACAAATTCCCTGATTCCCTGATAATAGGCTTATCTACAAACGAAGGCTCACTAAATGGCTACGAAAGAACTCAATATAGGATTCGTTGGCGGCGGCAACATGGGACGTAGCCTCGCCGGTGGTTTACTGGAAAATGGCTGGGCGCCTGAGCAAATCTTGATCGCCGAACACAATCCGGACCAGCGGGAGGCCGTGTTGCGCCTGCTGGGACTGGCTTGTGAACAATCCAGCGCCACAATGGCCGCCAAGGTCGATGTATTGGTCCTGGCGATCAAACCACAAGATCTCAAGTCCGCCATTGAGGAGATCGCCGCCTCGGCACAACAAAGAAAATTACTG
This sequence comes from Acidiferrobacteraceae bacterium, assembly GCA_011052015.1. Taxonomy (GTDB): domain Bacteria; phylum Pseudomonadota; class Gammaproteobacteria; order HyVt-429; family HyVt-429; genus HyVt-429. The sequence continues at coordinate 17,779 of DRJZ01000011.1, forward strand.
GTGCTGTCTATCGTCGCCGGGGTTCGCGAACAAGACATTCAGCGTTGGCTGGGTGGGGGGCTGGCCATCGTCCGCGCCATGCCCAACACCCCGGCCCTGGTAGGCTCTGGGGCCACCGGTCTTTATGCCAATGCCCTGGTTAGCGAACCGCAACGAGATTTGGCTGAGTCCATACTGCGTGCGGTGGGCATCACCGTATGGCTAGATGAGGAGTCTTTGCTTGACGTGGTCACGGCCTTGTCCGGTAGCGGTCCGGCCTACTATCTCATGGTGATGGAAGCCCTGGAAAAGGCCGCAGTGGCACAGGGCCTGACACCCGCCACGGCACGCTTGCTCACCCTGGAGACCGCCTACGGTACCGCGAAGATGGCCCTGGAGAGTCGTGAAGAGCCTGCCCAACTACGCCGCCGAGTCACCTCCCCAGGTGGCACCACCGAGCGCGCCATCGACGTATTGAACCAGGGCGATATGCCGGGACTCCTGGCCAAGGCCCTGACTGCCGCCACCACGCGCTCGCGGGAACTTGCCGAACTGTTGGGGCAAGACTGATGGGGGGCTCCTATTTCGGCCAGGCCGGTCAATTTTTGGTTCAGTTTGTCTTCGACCTGTACATCCTTGCGGTACTGCTGCGGTTTTTGTTGCAGTTGGTACGGGCAGATTTTTATAACCCCATCTCCCAACTACTGGTCAAGGTTACCAATCCACCGCTTCGGCCATTGCGGCGCATGATCCCTGGCCTGTGGGGTATTGACCTCGCTTCGGTGGTGTTGTTAATCGTCCTCGCTGCCATAGAACTTTCGCTGGTCTATCTGCTCCAGGGCATTATTTTAAAACCTGTGGGGCTCATTGTGCTATCCATTACCGAGCTGTTGTATAAGACTTGGTGGATCTACATTATTGCCCTGTTTATCCGGGTCATTCTCAGCTGGTTTGGTCAGGCCAGCTACAATCCAGCCTTTCATCTGTTGGTGCGCCTTACCGAGCCCCTTATGGCGCCGGCACGGCGTATCTTGCCCCCTATGTCGGGACTAGACCTGTCTGTCATGCTGGTCTTTTTGGTCATGGGACTGTTAAACCCTCTGGTCCTACGCCCACTGACGGATCTGGGTTTGGCATTGGCCCAGTGAGCGAAACCGGGTCCCTGTTCAACCGGTCAAACTCGAAAACCCAGGTAAACCTGGAAAAATACCGACGAAGCTGGACATTTTGCCGCTAAAGTGGCATTTGACGATTCGCGTACCCCCCCAAAATGATGTATTTTTATAGAAACAGCGCATTTCCCCGCTGTCATGACTTCGAAACCCGCCATGTTTGATATCGAATCCTCAAGCAGTCTACAAGCTACCGCTACCCCCGGCGCCCTGGACGGTCGTCTCAACGAGTACGCTAATTGGCGCACCGGCTTGGCGACAGACATCCAGAACTATCGAGACTGGCTGGAAAAGGAGGGTATGCTCCAGCCCGAGGATGAATTGCGCCTGTTTGAGCTCATTGAAAGCCTCAATAGCGACAAACTATCTATCGCCTTAGTGGCCGAATTCTCCCGGGGCAAGACCGAGTTGATTAATGCCATCTTCTTCGCGGACCAAAAACAGCGCTTGCTGCCCTCCACTGCGGGCCGCACCACCATGTGCCCCACCGAGATCCAGTATGACTCGGATATCGAACCGTGCATCATGCTGCTGCCAATAGAAACCCGCAAGACCTCGTTGACCATAAACGAATACAAACGCGCACCCATCAACTGGAGCACCTTGCCGCTGGATATCACCTCCCCCGCCGAGATGGCCAAAGTGATGCGCGAGCTTGTCAAAACCCAGACCGTCAGCGTCAAGGAGGCCCAGGTCCTGGGATTATATTTCCCTGCTCCCACCCATGACGGCGGCATGGACAAGATGGATGGCAAAATAGAAATCCCGATCTGGCGCCACGCCATCATCAATTACCCCCACCCACTCCTGGAAAAGGGCATGGTGATCCTCGACACCCCGGGACTCAACGCCTTGGGCACCGAACCGGAACTTACCCTCAATATGTTGCCCAACGCCCACGTGGTGTTGTTCTTATTGGCAGCGGATACCGGAGTCACCAAAACCGATCTTGATGTATGGAAAAACCATGTCTGCATCGCCACCCGTAGTCGTGCCGATGGACGTATAGCCATATTGAATAAAATCGACACCTTATGGGATGAACTGCTCACTGAGGATGAGATCCTGAAGAGCATCAGCCGTCAAACCGAAGAGTCAGCCCGGCAACTGAATATCAAGGTTGAAAATGTATTTCCGGTGTCGGCACAAAAGGGCCTGCTCAGCAAGATAAAAGGTGACCCCGAGTTACTCAAACGTAGCGGCCTGCGCCTGCTTGAGGAAAAGATTTCCAGAGATCTTGTTGCCGCCAAACAAGGCATGATACGCGAAAAAGTGACCACCGAGATCGGCGATATGATTCAAGCCACCGCCGCAATCATTCAATCCCGCCTGGCCACCACAACCAAAGAGCTTCAAGAGATTCAAGGTCTCTGCGGCAAGAGCAGCGTGGTATTGGACGATATGGCCAATCGCCTGCGGGAACAAAAACATATTTACGATGAAGAGGTCGAGAGCTTCGAGATCACCCGGCGCATGCTATCCACTCAAATACGTACCCTGCTCAGCCATATGAGCATGACCAGTTTCGACAAATTGATAGCAGAATCCCGCAAAGAGATGAAAAACAGCTGGACCACCGCGGGCCTGCGCGTCGGCATGATTATATTCTTCAAAGGCGCCGGCAAGCGTATGGAAAAAGTAAACAACGAGACCCGGCAAATCAAGGAACTGGTTGAGTCGATTTACGCAAAGTTTCACGCTGACCACGGCTTGGCCAAGATCAAACCTGCAAGCTTCTCGGTGCTGTCGTTTCGTAGCGACATGCAACGGCTTCAGGCCGAGGCCGACAACTTCCGCAACAGCACCAGCATGATGATGACCGAGCAACACTTTGTGATCAAAAAATTCTTCATCACCCTGGTCAGTCGCGCCCGCGAGCTATTCTACGACTGCAACCGTTCCACTAAATCCTGGGCCAAGTTTATCCTGACTCCAATCTATACCCAAATCCAGGAACACAAGATTATGATTGATCGGCGTCTGGAAAATCTTGAAAAAATCCAGAACAACCACACCAGCCTGGCCACGCGGATCCAGGAACTGGAGGCCCAAACCTCAGAACTCAAGGCCCAGGAAGCCACCATCCACAAGATGATCTCTCATTTGCGGCCGCCTGCCTCGGGCCAGCATTAACTCGAGATTGGTCATCAGCCCTACTCAGGGCAATGTTCGGTTCGAAAAAATAGCCTTGCTTATCAGGCAGACTGTATAGGCTCTCGCAAAAACTGTTAGACTCAACCCTGACATGCCGAACTCTTAACTAACTGGATCGCACGCGCACCCTTCCTATCATGCCTGACTTTATTCCGCCGGACTCGGTCGGCTTGGTGACGCCCACAACCCATCACTTTCAGAAACCACTCCAATTGAGTGGTGGCGAGACCTTATCCGACTACGCGCTCGTCTACGAAACCTACGGCGAACTCAATACCTCCGGCAGCAATGCCCTGCTGATCTGTCACGCCCTGTCCAGCAATCACCATGCCGCCGGTTACCATGGCTTGGCAGATAAAAAACCGGGGTGGTGGGAGAATATTGTGGGCCCGGGCAAGACCATCGATACCAACCACTTCTTCGTGGTCTGTTGCAACAACCTGGGCGGTTGTTTTGGCTCCACCGGGCCTTCAACAGCCCATCCATCCACCGGTAAGCCCTACGGCCCGGACTTTCCCATCGTTACGGTTCACGACTGGGTAACCAGCCAGGCACAACTTGCGAATGTGTTAGGCGTCGACACCTGGGCCGCCGTCATCGGCGGCAGTCTGGGTGGCATGCAGGTGCTACAGTGGTCAATGGATTATCCAGATCGCCTGCGCCACGCCATCGTCATCGCGGCCTCATCCAAACTCACCGCCCAGAACATCGCCTTCAACGAGGTGGCGCGCCAAGCCATTCGCAGCGACCCCGATTTTCACGATGGCCGCTATTATGAACACGATACCGAGCCTCAACGGGGTTTACGCATTGCACGCATGTTGGGTCACATCACATACTTGTCCGACGACATTATGGGGGAAAAGTTTGGCCGCGACCTGCGTGATGGCAAGATCGGTTTTGATTACAACGCGGACTTTCAGGTAGAGAGCTATCTACGTTACCAAGCCGACAGTTTTGTCGGCAACTTTGACGCCAACACCTATTTGCTTATGACCAAAGCCCTGGACTACTTTGACCCCGCCGGGCCTACCCATGGCGATCTCGCCAAGGCCTTCGCGCCGATAAAGAGTCGGTTTCTGGTCATGTCATTCACCAGTGACTGGCGGTTTTCGCCGGAACGTTCCCGCGAAATCGTCAAGGCCCTGCACGACAATGATCTCAACGTGAGCTATGCCGAAATCAAGGCCAGCCATGGACACGACGCCTTCCTAATGAAAATCCCCCAATACCTGGATGTCTTCGGTGCCTACATGCACCGTATTGAACAGGAAATTAACTGATGCTGGATCTCACCAACCGTCCCGACCTGGTCATCATTGCCGATTGGATCAAACCTGACAGCCGGGCGCTGGACCTGGGCTGCGGTGACGGTGCCCTACTTGGTCACCTTGCTTACCACAAACAGGTCAGCGGCTATGGTCTTGAACGTGAAGACGAGTACATCGCCCAGTGCATCGCCGCCGGGATCAATATCATCCAGATGGATCTGGACCAGGGCTTGGCAGAATTTGACGACAACTCCTTTGATTACGTGGTGTTATCTCTGACCCTGCAGGCCATGCGTCATCCGGAAAAGCTACTGGAAGATATGTTGCGAGTGGGTCGCGAAGGCATCGTCACCTTCCCCAACTTTGGGCACTGGCGGGCACGGGTTCAGTTGGGCATTTTTGGCAGCATGCCCTTCACCAAGACCCTGCCCAACACCTGGTACGACACACCCAATATCCATCTATGTACCCTCAAGGATTTCGAGGCCCTATGCAAAACACTGAATATTCGTATCCTCGAACATCAGGCCGTGGACAGTGAACACCGCTCGAACCCTGGTCTTAAACTTTTTCCCAACTTGTTAGGTGAGATCGCCCTGTATCGTTTTGAGTGGGGTTAGGTATTACTAATTGATGGAGAGTGTCAGCTAACTTTCGTTTCCCTTAGTAAGGGAAAACGCGGTGGTCGCAGAGAAAAGTAAAGGTGAAATCAGCATCCGGTAGGTCATAATTCCACAAACTGATAGCTAAAGATTATTATAATTTTTTTGTTGTCTGTTTTCCCGCCCCATCAGATAAACGATTATCAATATCGCCGGTATACCCAGGGCGGCAGCATAAGTGAAGAAAGCGACATAACCAAACCCATCCACCACATCACCGGAGAACCCGCCAATAAACTTGGGAAACAGCAGCATCAGAGAACTGAATAAGGCGTATTGGGTAGCGGTGTAGGCACGGTTAGTAAGGCTCGACAGGTAGGCAATAAAGGCCGAACCCGCCATACCACCACTGAGGTTGTCACCGCTGATCACCAACATCAATAAACGGATGTCCGCCCCCTGGGTTGCAAACCAAGCAAAAGCCAAATTGGTCAAGGCGACTAATATGGCGCTCGCAAAAAGCATGCGCATGATACCAAAGCGCACTACCAACACACCCCCCACCAAGGCGCCCAGTATGGTCATGCCCAGACCAAATATCTTGGTCACACTGGCGATCTGGGCCTCATTGAATCCATGCTCCAGATAAAATGGGTTGGCCATGATACCCATAGTGATGTCACTGATACGGAACAAACTGATGAAGGCCAGAATAACGAATGCAAATTTTCCGTTACGGGCGAAAAAATCCACAAACGGACAGACCACGGCACCGATAAACCAAGCCACCATGTGCCGCAGTCGTGACGGCCAATGATGCGTTCGCTCCAAAAACCCCATGACGCGCTCTTCCTGCAACCAAGTAGTTTCGCTGACTTTACGCTCGGGTTCCGAAATAATTAACGTGGTGACCACGCCGATACCCATGGCACAGGCCATAGTAAAATAGGCCGCAGGCCAAGACTGAAAATAAGCAACATAAAATGCACCGGCACTGGCCACCATCATGCCGAGCCGGTAACCCAGTTGGTAGGTCGCCGCCATGGCCCCCTGCCATTCCACTACCGCTGCCTCAATACGCCAGGCATCAATGCTGATATCCTGGGTAGCAGAGGAAAACGCCACCAACAAAGCGGCCCAAACCAGTGCCGTCAATTGAGTCTGTGGATCACTAGCGGACATGGCCATCAATCCGAAGATAACACCGGCCTGAGCCAACAACATCCAACTACGGCGCTGACCCAATATTCGGGTAAATACGGGCAATGACACCCGATCCACCAAGGGCGCCCAAACAAATTTGAATGCGTAGAGTAAGGCCACCCAGGAAATGTGACCGATGGTGCTTTTATCAACCCCAGCCCGATATAACCAGGCAGACAGGGTACCGAACACCAGCAAAATGGGCAGTCCAGCGGAAAAGCCGAGAAACGCCATAGCGATCACCCGTGGGCGGGTATAAATGGCGAAGGCCTCACCCCAAGTCAGGGTCTGGTTCACTTATTATCCCTTAATTGATTTTGCCATAGGTTTTCTGCCCCACAAGGAGGTACCGAGGTCTGCGGTCTTTGCGTCTTTGCAGCCACCGCGTTTAATTTGCTAATGAGCTCATTAGTTACCCGACACCGCTATCAGCGGGACGCCGTGAATACGTCCCTGTAAGCTTGATGTCAGCGTCCATGCTGCCGACACCCGCTGATAGCGATGTCAGACAACTTTCATTGAATTACAGGTCATAGTCATAATCAATAATCAACGGCGCATGATCCGAGAACCATTTATCTTTATAGATACGATCTTTGGTGGCGGTTTTGGCTATCTCCGGGGTGGCAATGTGATAGTCAATGCGCCAACCTACATTTTTCTCCCGGGCCTGACCCCGGTTTGACCACCAGGTGTATTGGTCTTCTTTGTCGTTCACCTCACGAAAAACATCCACCCAGCCCTCTTTGTCGAACAATTTAGTCAACCAGGCCCGTTCCTTGGGTAGGAATCCAGAGTTTTTCTGATTGGAACGCCAGTTTTTAATGTCGATATTTTTGTGGGCGATATTCCAATCACCACAAAAAATGACGTGGCGACGCTCTTTACGCAAATCTCCCATGAACCGTTCAAATTCACGCATAAAGCGATACTTGGCGGCCTGGCGATGATCACCGCTGGAACCTGACGGCACATAGAGAGAAAGGACGCTAAGGTCGCCGAAATCGGCACGCATACATCGTCCCTCTCGATCTGCCTCTGGCCAACCCATTCCTCGCATTACCCGATCGGGTTGTTTTTTGCAGTACATGGCCACACCGCTATAACCCTTTTTCTGCGCATCATAGAAGTAACTGTTATAGGCCTTGGGCCAATAGGTCTTGTCCTCGAGTTGATGGACCTGGGCCCGGGTCTCTTGTACGCAGACAATATCGGCACGCTGGCGACTCAGCCAGGCATAGAACCCCTTGCGTGCTGCGGCGCGTATACCATTGACGTTGACGGTAATGACTCTCATATCGGGTTCGCAATCGCCCTGTGGGCCTATCTTATAGGGAAGCCTTAGATAATCGGGCTGGGAATAGTATCACGCGGGCAATACCACCCTCTTATTTTTTATCAGCTCTATACATCCTTTATATCTCGCCCCTCGTCCCTTGTATCTCGTCCCTTGTATCTTGTATCTTAAGCAGATGAAAGACTACCAATATGAATTCCTCGAATTTGCCCTTGAAACGGGTGTGCTCCGGTTCGGCGAATTTACCCTCAAATCGGGCCGCAACAGCCCCTACTTCTTTAACACCGGTCTATTCAATACTGGACAGTCCCTGGCCAGCTTAGGCCGCTACTATGCCCGGGCCATAGTCGACTCCGGTTGTGCGTTCGACATGTTGTATGGTCCGGCCTATAAGGGTATCCCCCTGGTGACCACCACCGCCATCGCCCTAGCTGAACACCATGACCGCGATATCCCCTATTGTTTTAACCGCAAGGAAGCCAAAGATCACGCCGAAGGAGGCGTCATGGTAGGCGCCGAATTGTCGGGCAGCGTGTTGATTGTAGACGACGTAATTTCTGCCGGGCTATCAATAGATGAGTCCATAATCAACATCAATGGCGGCGGTGCCAAGGCGGCAGGGGTCTTTGTCGCCCTAAATCGCCAGGAAAAGGGGCAAAACGGTACTCAGTCTGCCGCACGTGATATTGTACAGCGGCACAACCTGCCGCTGTACAATATCGTCAATCTGGAACTGTTAATGGAATTCTTAAAACAGCGTCACGAATCCAAACACCTTGAGGCCATCATGGGCTACTATAAGCAGCATGGGGCATAGGAACAGGGGCGAGGTATTGAGATACGAGGCGCGATAATTTTATAGATTTTGCACGAATGAATTCGCGCCTACAGTGAGCCCATATTTATATATTCTCGTACCTCGTATCTGTCCTTATCCAATCCAAATCGTCTTGGCGTTGACAAATTCCTTGATCCCCAACAAAGACAGTTCGCGGCCATAGCCGGAGGCCTTGATGCCGCCAAAAGGCAGGCGTGGGTCGCTCTTGACCATCCCGTTTACAAAACTGGCGCCGGCCTGCAGACGCCGGGCCAGGGCCTCACCCCGTTGCCGATCTTTCGTCCAGATGCTACCACCCAGACCAAAACGAGATGAATTTGCAATACTCAGAGCATCCTCTTCATCTTTGGCTCGAATCACGATAGCCACTGGACCAAACAGCTCTTCATCATAGGCGCGCATGCCCGGTGCAACTTGATCAATGATAGAGGGCTGATAGAAACTTCCCGGGGCCGCCACCGGCTCGCATCCGCTAACGACAACCGCACCGGCGGCAATGGAGTCAACCACCTGATGGTGTAACTCATCGCGCAGGTCATCTCGCGCCATCGGGGCCAAACTTGTGGCTTCATCATTGGGATCACCGGGAACCAGGGCCTCGATTCTTTCCTTAAACAAGGCCAGAAAATCTTCGGCGACAGCGTCTACAATAATAAAGCGCTTGGCGGCGATACAGCTTTGGCCAGCATTTAGAAATCGAGATACCACCCCCTGGGTAGCGGCCAACTCCAAGTCCGCATCGTGCAAGACAATAAACGCGTCGGAACCACCCAGTTCTAACAAAGATTTCTTTAAATTAGCGCCGGCGATCGCCGCGACCTTGCGTCCCGCCGGTTCGCTGCCGGTCAGGGTGACTGCATGGATACGGGAATCTTCGATGACACCCTGCACCTGTGGCGCACCAATCATCAGGCTCCTGAATACACCCGCCGGGAAACCCGCCTTGTGGAACACCTCTTCAATGGCCAGGGCACACTGGGGGACATTTGAGGCGTGCTTGAGCACGCCGGTGTTCCCCGCCATAAGTCCCGGCGCGGCAAACCGAAACACCTGCCAAAATGGGAAATTCCATGGCATCACCGCCAGTACCGTACCCATGGGCTGATAAACCACCAAACTACGTTGCGCGTCCGATTCAATAACCTCATCGGTGAGAAATTGTTCGGCGTTGTCAGCATAGTAGTCACACACCGAGGCACACTTCTCAACTTCCCCCAAGGCCTCTTTCTTTAATTTGCCCATTTCCAGAGTAATGATTGAGGCATAACGGTCGGCCTCGGCACGAAGTTGGGCCGCAGCCTTTCTCATTAGGGCCGATCGATCAACGTAGCACGTGGCCTGCCAATCCGGCGTTGCCGCAGCAACCTGGGACAGGGCCGCCTCTAACTCTGCTTGGCCCCAGGTGGGAAATATTTTAACCGATTCCCCGGTAGCCGGGTTGAACGTCTCTAATGTCATCGTGCCAGTCCTTTATTGTGGTTTAAATTATGTTTTCTTGAAAAACAGACTAGAATTAAAGGGTATTTCATCAATATCCTCTCCCGGAGGGACCCCGGTATCCCCTTGTGGGGGACAAAACGCCAAGTATTTTCTTTTGAAAATCAACAACCTATTAGCTTGGCGACCTTGACGGTTGAGCGTCATTCAGAGGTTCCCCAAAGAAAAATCCTTAGGCTAATGGTCCACCGCATTGAGCTAGTGGTCAACAATATTACCGGGAATTTCTGAATCCGTGTAGTTCAATGCTAGAGTACAGACAATGTCCCCAACGGCCAAGACAGTAATAAGCGTGGGTAATACATGGCAGAGCGGGTTGCTTGCGGTGTTGAGTCTTATCGTGATTACCCCTGCGGTACAGGCAAGCATTGACCTCAAAACCCAACGCCAGCAATATCGCCAAGCCCATGATGCCCTCAAAAAGGGTCAGATCAGCCGTTATAAACGTCTACGAAAAAATCTGGAGGGCTATGTCCTCAACGGTTATCTAGACTATGCCTATCTCAAAAAACGTATCGCGGTCACACCGAACCGACTGATCCGCCAGACCATCGAAGAGAACCAGGACGCCCCCATCAGCCAGTGGCTTCGACGTAAGTGGTTAAATGAGTTAGTGCGCCGCCAGGATTGGGATGGATTTATGGAGGCCTACGAAGATATCCCAAGACAGGCTGGCCTGAAATGCCACTATCTACGCCAACAACAAAAACGTGGTCAATCCTGGGAGCAGTTGGATGCTCCGTTACGAGAACTTTGGCTCATCGGGCGTAGTCAACCCACCCCCTGTAATACCCTGTTTAAGGTCTGGCATAAGGCCGGCCTCCTCAAGCGGGACTTGGTATGGGCACGGGTCCGCATCGCCATGGGGCGGGGTCAACTGGGTCTGGCACAACGGATATCCAAATCGTTTCTGGAAAAACAAGATCGCGCCTGGGTGATGCGTTGGGTGACCATGCACCGCAGTCCACAAACCCAGCTTGGACACATCAAATTTGAGATGAAGCGACCGGTGGCGCGGATGGTGGTCAAGCACGGAATCAAGCGTTTGGGCAGACGTGATCCGGAATTGGCCATGCAGGTATGGGATCGGCTGACAAAAAAATACGATTTTGATCAAACCGATCATAATGAAATTTACCGCAAACTGGGCTTACTGGCCGCACGGCGCCATATGCCCATCGCCGTGGCATGGTTGGCACAGGTCCCTGCCGCTCCTGACGACCAAGAACTACGTCATTGGCGTATGCGGGCAGCCCTAAGAGAGGGTCATTGGTCGGTTGCGAACCGCTTCCTGGTTGCCGCGACTGCTGAAGAAAAAAAGGAAAATGACTGGCGTTATTTTCGTGCCCGGGTGTTGGAAAAATCGGGGCACCAGGATCAGGCCAACTTCATTTACAAGCGCCTAGCTCGCGAACGGGGCTACTACGGCTTTCTGGCCGCAGATCATATCGGCGGCGACTATCAGATGCGCCATCGCAGCATCCAGGCAAGCAAACTGGAAATTGAGCGGCTCAGCACCCGCTCCGGGATACGCATGGCTAAAGAGTTGTTTTCTCTAGGTCAATTGGCCCAGGCACGCCGCCAATGGGCCTGGGTGATTAAAGATCTGAATAAAAGAGAGTTACAAATCGCCGCCTTACTGGCCCACCAGTGGGGCTGGTATGACCGAGCCATTTTTGCCGCCAACAAGTCGGGGCACCGGGATGACCTCAACCTACGGTTTCCAATACTTTATCAAAACCTAGTGGAACAAAACGCCAGGATTTCCCACATCGATCCGGGCTGGGTGTTTGGCGTGGTGCGTCAAGAAAGCGCCTTCATCACCGATGCCCGCTCTCACGCTGGCGCCCTAGGGCTCATGCAACTCATGCCCCGGACCGGTCGCCTAGTCGGTCGGCGCATTAAACTCAAGATTCGTAATCGCTACTCCATCCTCAAGGTCGAGAATAATATACGCTTGGGAACCAGTTACTTGCGTACGGTGCTGGACACCCACAAGGGCAACCAGGTACTCGCAACGGCCGCCTACAATGCTGGACCCCATCGGGTGCGGCGTTGGCTACCCAAGCAAACCCTGGACGCTGACCTGTGGGTGGAAAGCATTCCGTTTGACGAGACCCGGCGCTATGTCAAAAACGTGCTGGGGTTCGCCACCATTTACAGCCAACGTCTGGACTACCCCCGGCTCCGCCTCGGCGACCGCATGTTACCCGTCGATCCTCTGATCCGCACCAACTGAGGTTGTGCGCCCACTATCTGAAACACTTGCTATAATGTCGGCCCCAGAGCAGAGGTGGATGTAGCAAAGGACAAAAGCAGCACATGACAGCGATGAAAATATGTGTTTTGGGTGGCACCGGGTTTGTGGGCCAATCCATAGCCGCACGCCTGTCGCGGATGGGGCACGAGGTCCACATCATCTCCCGCCGCCGTGAGCGGCACCGGCGACTGCTAGTCATTCCGACAGTTAAGCTCATTGAGGGCGACCCCCATGATATGGGCCTGTTGCGCACCTTGTTTCAAGATGTCGATGCAGTCATCAATCTGGTGGGCATCCTCAACGAGAAGGGACGGGACGGCAAAGGATTTGAACATGCCCACTACGAATTGGCCAATAAGGTCATGCAGGCCTGTACCCAAACCAAGGTCAAGCGTCTATTGCACATGAGTGCCCTGCACGCCAGTGAGGCGGCACCTAGTCACTATCTACGCAGCAAGGGCCGCGCCGAAAAACGGGTCCACCAAGTCTCCGGGCATGATATTAACGTCACCAGCTTCCGGCCTTCGGTCATATTTGGTCCCGGCGATAGTTTTCTAAATCGATTCGCAGGCTTGTTAAGACAACTGCCCTTCATATTTCCCCTGGCTTGCCCGGAATCTCGTTTCCAACCCATCCATGTCGAGAATGTTGCCCAGGTCTTCTGCGACGCCTTGGGCAATCATGAAACCTACGGCCAAGCCTACAACTTGTGTGGCCCTCGAACCTACACCCTTCAGGAGTTGGTGGAGTATGTGGTGAAATTGACCGGCGCCAGATGTTATATCTATGGGCTCAACGACTGGCAGTCCTGGATGCAGGCGGCAATCATGGAATGGTCAACATTGCTGCCCTGGGTCAAGGAAAAACTATTCTCCCTGGACAATTACCGCTCCCTGAGCGTGGACAGTATTTGCCCCACCGATCGTGGATTGCCCCTGGGCATCACCGCCGATGCACTCGAAGACATCGCACCCGGCTACCTGCTCCCCAAGCCAGATCCACTCATGGCACTGCGTCGTCACACTGGGCGCGGCTAATAGTTAGACTGCTTTGCCGCAAAGACGCGGGGAATAAAAGGATAACAAAAGCAAGAGTTAGTCTTCTTCGTGCCTCTGCGGCAAGTCCTGTCTAAGTCAATCTACAGTTAAAGCCGCGTGCCGTTCGGCTGCCGGTTTCTTACTCAACTTACGCACTGCCGCATAAAATGCCGGTAACTCCCCCCCGTTGTCTGCCAACAAACGCTCAAAACCCTTTACGAATTGATGATAGGTGCCAATAGACGCGATGTGTGCATTATTTAAATCCTGAGCAAACCAACCGTCGTAGGCTGACTGTGTCTTTTTGTATTTGCGCATTTTTTTATAATCAGTTTTTAATTCCGCAATGAGTTTCTTCTTTTCAATCAGCTTCTCTTTATCGGTTGCCTCGCCCCTATAGGCCACCTCAAGGCGACCACGATAATCCATGATAAGGTCAATAAGTTCTTGCTCTATGGCCTTCTTGTAACGATAGTCCCGAGACTGCTGAGGCAGCCCCAAGCGCTCGAACCAACGCCGCGCCCCCTCAAGTTCAACACTGGTGGCAAAGGACTCATTAAAGGCGCTGTCTCCGGATACATAGACCACCTGATGGGCCAACTCATGAAATATTAACCCTGCCAGTTCCGCCTCGGGACGATTGATAATGGTATTTAGCATCGGGTCATCAAACCAACCCAAAGTGGAATAAGCGGTCACCCCACCCACGAACACGTCCAGACCCTGACCGGCAAGGCTCGCAGCGAAGGTGCGGGCATCTGCCTCGGCGAAGTAGCCCCGATAGGCCACACAACCCACCACCGGAAAACACCATTCCCTGGGGACGACCGACAAGGCCGGTGCTGCAAACACATTCCACACCACATAGGACCGATGCAGATCCACATAACGGGTATAACTCTCGTTATCCGGAAGCGCCAACACCTCGCTGGCAAACCGGCGGAGTTTCAACACTCGGTGTAGTTTTGCCTTGATTTGCCTATCAATAGCAGGATCGGCAAGTAACTCATTAATGGGTTGAGCCTTCAATAATAGGCTGGCCTGTCCGCGTATAGACTGGCCATAATAGTCCAGACTCGCACAACCACTTAGAAGCGCCACACATAATATGACAAGGATGAGGGTTTGTAGGAAAGTTGGGAAGCGTGCTGACGGCACCAAGGCCGAAGGCCACTCTCTGCATACTTGGCGCCTTGGTGAGAATCCATTATTCCCTTTAATGGCCATTAGTTTCTTACAAGAACCATTATTTCTTTTTGCTTCCTATCATTTCAACGCCAAGGTCTTTGGCCGTTTTCATCATCCACAAGTTCATAAATCCAGCTGCTGCGTTACCATTTGCTGGCCCTCCCTTGCCATTACCGTTCATGGTGATGTCAGGCACCCACTTCTGCTTGCCCAGTTCCTTGGATAATACCGTCATGACCTTAACATAAGCATCCAATTTCTGTTTCAAGGCGCCATCGGCCTTGTAGATGAGACGCCTCTGTTCACCCAATCCTTGCCCTTCAAGGATATACGCGGCTTTATTATGTTTGGCTACCTGGGCATTTAGTATGGCAACTTTTACATTTTTTTCAGCAGCGATAATTGCCTTAGTCTTTGCAAGTTTTGCGAGTTCAATCTTTTTGTTAGCTGCACCAAGATCCTGTTGTTTCTTGACTTTCGCTACCGCAAGTTTCCGCTCGGCATTAATGATGGCGACAGTCTTATCTTCTTCAGCCGCGACTTCCGCTCTTTTCATTTTCACCATAGCTTCGTATTCAGCAATTTTAACTTTCTTTTTGCCAACTTCTTCTGCGGCCAGCCTTTCCTGTTTTGCTCTTTCTGCAGCTATCTTTGCAACGATAGTCTGCTGTAGCGCCTCTCTCTTGGTTTTAATGAGGTCCTCAGTCTCTGATTCATAGCGTATATTGGTAATCTGAAATTGCTTAAATTTGATGCCATAGCGTTCAAGGGGATTCTCGTTCCTGAGCTTGATGCCATCTTCCGTTTTCACCCTAACGACATTATTTTCGAAAGTAACCTCCGCTGCCCCCATCCCATGCTCTGCCCTGTCAATCTCCTCGGTAACATAGGTACCCTTAGTCAGTTGACTTCTTGCCCATTCTGAAAAAATAGCCCGTTTAGTGGTATACGACTCACCTGAGTTCATCAACGCGGCCGTAAGTACCACTGACTCTTCAATGGTGGGTTTAATACCTATCTCGATGAGATTCGTATAATTCCTGAACTTTTGATGAACAAAGCCCAACTTATCTTTATCTGTTGGCAGATCAAACAGCGTCATAACCGATATCCAACCCATTGCACCATCGTTGAATCGTACTTCGATTTCGCCGGAAACTTCCGGGTTTTTATTTTTGTCTTTTCTCGGCCTGACAATAGGCTTTCCATTGGGACCTTTATTTTTGGCCTTTTGTGAAAACTTGACCGTTCCCGCATTTTGGTATTTTGTGATCGTGCCAAAACACTGGCAGAACAAACCCGGTTCGGAAATGATGGAAACTTCCCCGGTTAAAAGCGATTGCTTGACCGTAATGGTGCCGGCCTCATTTGTTTCCAGGAGGCCGGTCGCAGCACCCGCAACAAGAAGGGCTACGAGCAAACTGGCCAATATCGTCTTCCCCGGAAGACCTGCCTGCTTCAAAGTCTCCCCAAACTTGTTCATCTTGCTCTGTATTTCATCAGTTTCCATGGTTGTCTCCACTATTCACTAATATTGTGTTTAGTTCAGTCAGTTATAAAGTTCCTGTAGCTTATTCTCGATTTCATTAACCAGGGCATCCTGCTTTTTGCTACCCATATGAGTCATTTTCAAGAAATACAGTGCCACCTGATACTGGTCGATCGCACCTTTCATATTTCCCTTCTCTTCTTCCTTGCTGGCCTTGGCGAGATATTCGTCATATTGAAGCTGATTGATAAAATCATTGGCTTCCTCGATCTCATCCGTGAGTGACTTTTCATCAAGACCGAGCTTCAAACCTTCACTGAGGATGGCCTGCGCAGACGTCGCATAGTTCACTTTGGCCATCGTGCTTGTAGTCTCACGGGCCTTGCGCATTGATTCCTGAAATCGTCCCTTGATACCAGAATGGGTCAGCGCTTGTTTTAACGACAACAATTGCGGGAGTTTTTCCGCAGAGTGTTTTCCCGGCAGTATCTCTTCCATTTGCTCAAGGTAGCCGATGGCACAATCGATATGTGCCAATCGTGATTTAAAATCCTCGACGCTATTGAATGATTTCATGCTTTCGTCAAAATCCCGCTTTATCGAGCTATAATCTGAGTGTTTGTCTTTCTTTATTGACTGCGCCCGGAGTTGTTTATTCCGCTCACTGTGGCGATAAAGCCAAAGAAACAAGATCCAGGAAAAAAAGAATATTAACCAGCCCACTTTAATTCTCCTTCAAATTTATCCAGATCAAAACTTAATAAAGGCTCTTTGGTCCGGAGCTACTGGGATACGCCTCCATACCATGCTCGCTGATATCGAGACCAATGTGCTCTTCCTCTTGGCTGACGCGCAGCCCACCCAAAAGCAGGCTGACAATATGCCAAACAAAATAACTGCCGATGCCCGCAAAAGCGCCAATCGCTGCGACCCCCACGGCTTGAACAACAAGCAAAGAAAGTTCACCTGTATAAAAGAAGCCGTTCTCCAAACTAAACAACCCGACGGCCAATGTTCCCCAGATGCCGTTGACGAGATGTACCGGAACAGCACCAACTGGATCATCTATACAGCGCTTGTCGAGCAACATAATGGAGTAGACAACCAGTACCCCGGCGACAAGTCCAATGATCACTGCTCCACTTGTGCTTACGACCGCACACCCGGCGGTAATAGCAACCAGACCGGCCAATGAACCATTGACGATCATGCTCAAATCAGGCTTGCCAACAAGCACCTCAGCAGCGATCAGGGCACTGAGCACACCGGCGGCGGCGGCAAGCGTCGTATTTAGAGCAACCGTTGCGATAATGTCGTTGCCCGCTGTCATGGCACTGCCGGCATTAAACCCGAACCATCCAAACCACAAGAGAAACATTCCCAGTGCCGCCATGGCCTGATTGTGGCCCGGTATAGGAGCCACCCTGCCATCTCGGGTGAACTTTTTTGCCCGTGCGCCCAGAATGATGGTGCCCGTCAGCGCGGCCCAACCACCGACGGAATGCACCACCGAGGAACCCGCAAAATCAGTAAACCCCATTTCGCCTAGCCAACCGCCACCCCATACCCAGTGACCAACGATGGGGTAAATAATGGCGACAAGCACAATAGAAAAGGCAATAAATGAGAAAAACTTTATTCTTTCCGAAACCGCCCCCGATACAATATGAGCCGAGGCAGCCACAAACATGAGTTGAAATAAAACCTTTGCATAAAGGGGTAAGGCCGCCCAACCAAGAGCACTGTAATCACCGTAATAATATTCACCAATAGCCGGACTGTTATCTTCTCCCGAAAGCATCCAACCCGTTGTCCCCATCAGGGAGTTTCCATCGCCAAACATCAAGCCAAAACCGACTAGCCAGAAACTCAAGCTTGCAATAGAAAATATGACGATATTCTTTGCAAAGATATTGACGGTATTCTTCGCCCGGCAAAGTCCCGCCTCAAGCATCCCGAATCCTGCATTCATCATAAAAACCAGGACTGCTGCAAAAATGACCCATACGGTATCCAGCGATATTGCAAGAACCGCTATATTCTCAGTGGAACTCATTGTCGATAGCCTCTTGTCTGATTTTGTCCATAACGATGGTTAGATTTTTTTGTCGGCATCTCTGCATCGGTCTTTACCGAGGTGTCAATTGTCGAAAAACTTTTCTTGTGACATTGCTGGCAAGTACTGATGGCGTCTGTGGTGAGGAACTTGATTATCCGGTTTCCCGGTGCATGAGCTTTGTGACATGCAATGCATGAGACCTTATCCATCGGCCAGTGCTTTTCTTCTGCGTGAAATACCGCATCCGGATTACCCTGTGCTGTCTTGCCTCGAGTGTGACAGCCAAGGCAGACCTTCCCGGATGGGAGCTTTCCTATCGTTTGACGTGACTCATGACAACCCTGACAGCCAGAATCGGGCGCTCTTCTTTTAAACACTTGACCATGGAATCCGGCAAGCGTTTTTACTTCATTTAAAGTTGCAGAAAAGTCCTCTGTAAATGCACTATGTAAATGACATTTAATGCAGGTTTCATCGCTGGCCGGAGCCGGTGAGAGCACCAGCGAATTGATTAACACAGCCATCAAAACTGGCATTAAAGCCATTGCCAAAGAAGGCAAGCGATTAGTCCTCATCGGCTTTGTCCTCTCTCGACTCAATCTCGACCAGTTCAAGCGGATGATCATGTTCCATGACCTTGTAACTCGTTTTTCCGGTCAACCATGAAGAGTCCATCGGAGAAACATCGGGATTCAGGAACACGTGGTAGAAATGCTGCACAAAGACAACCAACACTGCCAGTATCGCTTCCCAGCCGTGAATCAGCTGTGAATAAAAAACAACTTCAACCGGAATTTGGATTGCAATCGGTGAAAAATTCCACATCACAAGCCCCGTTATTATGACGATAAAACCACCGACCACTGTGGCCCAGTATTCCACTTTCTGATACCAGGTATAGCGGTACATCAACGGCATGTGATCTGCCCTGCCAAACAAATAGCTGGTGTGTAAAAAGGCATCAATCAAATCCTTCTTGTTCAGGAAAATCTTGCCAGGCGGCTTTAGTTTAAGCAGGTAAGGCAGCAAATGAATCACTGCCATCGACATAAATACAATAGCCGCAATACGGTGCATGACAGAGCGCTGCCCTTCACCACCCAACATCCACACCACAGCCTGCGAAAGCACTGATTCCGGGAATTTAAGCGAGAGCCCTGTCGCTGCCAGGACAATAAAGGAAAGGGCCCAGAAAAAATGCTGCAAGCGCCAGGAAACAGAAAATCGTTTAACACTCTTCTTGGTGTCGTTATCTGTTTTGCAAACCCCATCTTTGGTCTTTGTGATGTAATCCCGAGTCGAAAGCAGCGTGAAAAACCCAACAATGCCAATAACCATTGCCAGATAGGTCGAGTTAATCATAAAGGCAATTGATAAAGGCCCAGCAGTGACTGGGTCCCGAAAATGGGTGACCTTTCGCGTTGAATCCTGGCTGAGATTTTGTATCAACATAACATCAGCACCCGTGCCTGCATGAATGGCCTTGCCATGGCAACCGGCACACATACCGCCGATATTACCCGTATGAATAAACGAGGCGGGATCATCCGTGGGTAATTCATGACCTCGATGACAGTAGATGCATGTCGGCGCCAAGGTGTTTCCCAAATGAAATTGCTTACCATGAAACGTCTGCATATAGGAACTACGTGCATCCTTATGACATCTTCCACACGTTTTTACATCATTACCACGGTAGAGCCTCGCCGTTTTACTGGCAACTAATGGCGCTAAATGGGAATCGTGACAATCGATACAACTCACGCCTGGAGTCTTGCCATTGCTGTCCGCCAGCCCATGAACACTGGCCTTAAACTCTGCCAACCTTTCCTGGTGGCAACCCCCACAAACATCAATAAAATAGGCTTTGTTCTCTTTACTACCGGGTTTTCCCACCATGGCAGCGTGGGCATCTTCCTGATTTTGCGCAGTGACTGCTGCGTAAAAGGCCTGACCTTTCATGTCTTTCTTCAAATGACAGTCAATACAAGTCACGCCCTCTGCTGCATGGCGGCTCTTTAACCAGGACTTAATGGACTCATATCTTTTGGGTCGCCTGGCCTCTTCATGGCACTGTTTACACTCTTCAGCATTCTCTTTGATACGATGTGCAGTATTTTTTTTGATGCTTACACCAGCGCCGTAATCTGATTCCTGCGCTACGGCAACCGATAGCCATAGAAGACTGGCAAGTATTATGAATACGCCCCTGAGCATTATCGACGTTGTCCTTCTGCCGGGGGTATTTTGCTAAACGATGTGTCAGGACATGCCCAGTGCCCCTCATTTGCCACAACGGATTCAGCAAAACGATGATCGGTTTGAGCTTTATTCTTCGTGCCAACCAAACCACCTAAACTCGCGAAAAGGCCTTGAAAAAATCCAGGCTTAGCCCTTTCTTTCACTGAGCGTATGGTTTTATAGATGCTATGACAGGTCGAGCATAATGCCTCTCTGTTGACAAGCCTCAGATCCTTGACGCTGTGATAACCGTGGATGTCACCGGGATCGTAAACTGCCTTACCATTTTCAACAGACTCCACACTGTGACAAACCACACACGTGACGCCATCACGATACGTTTTTCCTTTCACCACGTCACTTGTTGCGGCGAAAACATCACCGCTGATCACCTCCCCAGGCGCATGGCATTTGAAGCAATAGGCACCACTATTGGTATTTTCTTTTTCCAGATAGCCTTCAAGGCAACCACGGAAGTCATTACTGTTAATCGAATTGGCATGAGCAGAATACTGCCATGCATCGAAACTTGACACATGACAACTCCCGCAACTTTCAGCACGGGGCAACCCCTTTGCCTGTACCGCCTGACTTGGGGCAAGTAGGAATAGACAAATCACTAACGGCCTCATTCCTAACTTACTCGTCGAAATCGACCTTCTCTGCCTCAATATCAAGCGCTTTTTCCAGCTTATCCAAACGCCGCAACTGGTTTGCCTCGTTCTTTATTCTGGACAGCTTCATTTTCATCGGTGCATTACCGTACCAGTGCGTCCAGTCGGGACTGAAATGGTAGGCGCCTTTCCAGGCATGCACGAGATCGAATTTATACATCTCGAAAAACAAGGCCTCAACGCCCGATGTTTGCTCATAGAGCTGGTGTCCCGTAAGCATCAGTTTCTTCCCCACGAAAGGATTCTCTGGCCTGTCTTCCGGCATGGGGTTCAACAAACCATCATTGTAAAGCCCCTTGATTTCCTTGATGGCCTCGCCCGCTACCGCATCACTGGCGACTTTAATTCCATCGGCAACAGACAACTTATGTTCGGCAAAACGTTTGGAATGGCAGTCCATACAAATGGTCACCATCTTGGCCCGTTCCCGTTTGTAAGTTCCTTCGGTAATCTCGTTCATCAAGATACCGTTAGGGCTTTTGCTGTATCCCGCACCCGTATCCTTATTACCGACAAACTTGCCCTGTGAGGCACCACCCAAGGTCAGGCCTTGGCTCACATCATGGTTACCCGCCTTCATGTGGCAGGTGACACAGGTCGGCGCCCTGCCGCCCTCTTCAACACCCTTGCCCTCAATGCCGTATATGACACCGTGCTTCGATGATTCGAAATAATCCAGTTGCGCGTGGTCCGGTCCCATATGGCAGGTACCACAGGCGCTGGGTTCAAGCGCTTCCTTGGCATTAAATTTGTGCCGGGAATGACAAGAATCGCATTTGTCTTCCACGCTGTGACAACCACCACAACTGCCTTCCTTCATTTCTTCGTATTGGGCAAGGAAACGGCCGGCGCCACCTCCCTTACCACCGGATGCCACCTTGACGCTCCAGGCAATGGAATGTTTGCCTGCCCGGTGTTGCATGGTTTCCGAAGCATGACAGGTGCCGCAGGTATCGGGCGTGGGCATAATGAGGTTGCTGTGGTCGTTGTGACAGCTTTCACAGCCGACACCCTTCTCATAATGCTTGCTGTCCTCCCAATCCTTGACTGCGACAGGCGTCAATACCTTATGGCATTTCACACAATCTTTGCCGGCCTCCTTGACGACGGGTGGCGTATATTTTTTAGGGTTGCTGTAACCATCTTTTACCTCTTTCCATTTTTCCGTAATAGCCACATTTCTCTCGGGATAGTGACCGATGGGTTTAGGCACATCGTCCCCTGCAACTACCGCCTGTAGAAAAATGCCGCCAAAAACGGCAAACAAACCTATGGAGACAAAGACCCGTACCGCGATATTACTCATGATGCTCCCTTTAACTTACAGAAAACCTAACAAAGACAAAATTCTGCACAAATGCCAGGTAATGCGGCCCCTGGAGAGGTGTTGCACGCTAAATTATTGTTATGCTTTATTTTTCACTTACTAATGCTTACTAATGCAAGTGCATGGTTTATGCCAAAAATAAAAAACCATACAAATCAATGATGTACATAATCTACCTTTACTTGATATGCACCATAAAGATGCAATGGCACAGAACTGTGCGGAAAATTGAGCCAGCCTGGTGCACAACAAACCTGCCCCTGGCGAATTGCTAATCCATGCCGCGACGGGGTTTTGACCCCCCAGGCAGCAAGAAACGGGGCGGGTTGTTTCTTGCCTTTTCTGGTCTCCGTCTCAAAAACGGTAGTGTTTTATCGTATAGTCTATCGCTGGGAACTTGGCCGCGCTAAATGAGACGCGTCACGTATTCCCCGCCCATACTGCCTGTTTCTACGTCAAAGAATAAGACACCGTTGCCAGAGCACATATTTGTATTATGGTTGGACAATTAAGAAGGTTATAAAATGGAAACCTACCTGGTTGGTGGCGCCGTACGCGATAAATTACTCAATCTCAAGGTCAAGGACCGGGACTGGGTGGTGGTGGGTGGGTCACCACAGGAAATGGAGAAGCTGGGTTACCGTGCGGTAGGCAAAGATTTTCCCGTATTCCTCCACCCCGAGACCCACGAGGAATATGCCCTGGCCCGTACTGAACGTAAGACCGCGCCGGGCTATAGCGGTTTTGCCTTTAATGCCGCCCCCAATGTCACCTTAGAAGAAGACCTCAGACGCCGCGACCTGACCATCAACGCTATGGCCGAAACTGCGGAGGGTAAACTCATCGACCCTTATAACGGCGCTGAAGACCTGCGTAATGGCACACTGCGCCACGTCTCATCGGCCTTCGCCGAAGACCCGGTGCGGATTCTACGGGTCGCCCGCTTTGCCGCCCGCTTTGCC
>DRJZ01000012.1 GCA_011052015.1 Acidiferrobacteraceae bacterium
GCGAATAATCACATCTACCGTGCTGCCGGGCTTCCAGAGGGGTCCTCACGGGCAATGCGTTCGTACTGATGCCGCCGAGCCGGGTCTTTGAGCCGCACCTCATCGGAGAACTCCCCTTGCCATATCTCATCATCTTTAATGCACGAAATCGATTCTCCACCGACTCACACCATTGATTTCGCAAAGAGGTATAAGTAATTGCCTAGGAATTAATTCCTCTGCACTTGTTAGCAATTTATTTTCTCATATAGCGTTTCAGGGGCAACATCCGCTCCATTTGGCCAAGATATTGTTCCGCCCTCTATAGTGGCTTTTTTAAAAAACTCTTTCTTTTTTAATGGTGCAAATATTGGTCCTTTGTCAATATATTTGGAAAAATCAACATCACCTGACACCCCATCGTCGAACACAACGTTATAGATGTAGTCATCCTTGTAATCAATTTTTATTACATCATTCATATTCCACACAATGAATTTCCTCAGGTCAATGGTTCGATTTTTCTAATTTCTTTGCTTTCTCTTGCAAGCCTCCAATCTTCTTCAAGTTCTGTTACGTGCAGGTCAATCCATTCTCGCACGAGTTTAGTTGCTGTTCTTGACGAAATTTCCTTGAATTACATTTCCTTGAAAGTCAAACACAGCTTTGTTACCAGAATATTCCGCATGAAAATGTGGTGGATTGTGTTCATCATAAAACATCCGAATGATGATACCGAAAAACCTTGATACTTCTGGCATATGTAATGTCCTTTTTGTGTTGCTAACAAGACTGTAGATCATAAATAAAATAGGGGGTCAAGTCGATTGCTTCATAACACTTCTCACTACTGTACCAACTGTGCGAACAACCCCCTCTGTGTCGCCTCTTTTCCTGGCCTAATGCGTAACTAAAATCTACTGAGCCTATATGGAGTATTTTCAATGCCTCTGCGGCCCGGCCTTAGTCCCTTAAGGGCACTTCTATTAATTGATAATTCCTTCTCCACCCGGGAGAAGGTTAGGATGAGGGGATAATAAAATCAGTGTCTTAGCTTTGTTTACACCCTCACCCTAGCCCTCTCCCGGAGGGAGAGGGGTTAATAGAAGTGCCCTTAAGTAAGTCCCGCCGGAACATCGCCATCTATACCGGTCACCATCAATGTCGCAACAGACTCTCGTCCCTCAGTAAGTCCCGACATATGCATTCCCACGCAGGAGCGTGGGAACGAGGTCAATCTAAATGCAACAGGGGCAGGGAAACAGGATAGCTTTTACCATGTTCAAGGTGTCGTCCTTCTTTTCACACGCGCAGTTTAGTAGGCCTTTTTTATTTGTTGATGGTTGACCCTTAGCAAATAGTACCGGCCCTTGCCGTCTAGTACGCGAACAATCACGTCTACCGAACTGCCGGGCTTCCAGAGGGGTCCCTTGCGGGCAATGCGTTCGTATTGATGCCGCCGAGCCGGGTCTTTGAGCCGGACTTCATCGGAGAATGCCCCTTGCCAAAGGTTATCGCCCTGAATAAGCCATATGCTATCGGCATGGATGTCGTCGGGGATCGGGTTTTCATCTACGGCACTGACCCGGATCAGCACCACCATGGGCCGCTGAAGCACCCCATCTTCGACTCTGGGGATACGGTTTTGCCACATATCGGCTTGCAGGCGGTAATCACGGCCATCAATGTTGATTTGTGCTTGGGCACGGCTCAAGTCTATAGACTCTGCAACGGGTAAACTGTGACCCGTTGCCTGACAAGCAGAGGCCCACACAGGCACCAGCACACACATACCTATATATAGGGTCCTCAGATTATTCACCCTCTTACGACTCTTACGCTCGACGGCAGCATCACTGTCGGCGACGCCGCACCTCAGTAATATTAGGCAGTTGAGTGATGTGACCCAAGACCCGGCTCAACTTATCCAGGTCCGGAATTTCCAGAGTAATAATCATATGAGTAATATTTGTACGTTTGTCCATCTGGGTATTCACCGCCACCACGCTCACTTTTTCATTGGCCAATACCGCAGTAATATCTCGCAACAAACCATGCCGATCATAGGCGATGATCTCAATATCCACAGGATAGGTGGCCAGCACACGGGGGCCCCACTGCACCTCCACCAGCCTTTCTTTGCCATCGATAATATAGCGCAGGATATTGGGGCAATCACTCCTGTGAATGGTGATGCCACGACCGTGGGTGATGTAGCCGGAAATGGCATCACCGGGCAAGGGCTTGCAACAACCCGCCATATGGGTCAACAAATTGCCCACCCCTTCTATATTGACTGCTGCGGTAGAACTGCTTGATGGCGGGAGATGATACGGCTGAGGGATATCTTGCTTGTGAGGATCAGGGGCAACCAGCAGCTGAGCGGCGCCACTGATCTGGGCGTGGCGTATTTCGCCACGGCCTATGGCCGCCAACATATCGTCCACTTTCTTAAACTTCAAGCCCTCGGCAATCTTGTCGTGGCCAATATCACTGACCCCCAAACGGCGCAATTCACGATCCAAGGTAGCACGACCATCGGTTACATTCTGCGCATAGTTTAGTTGTTTGAACCAGGTCTGCACCTTGGCCCGGGCTCTGGAGGTGGCCAAATAACCTAAATCACGATTCATCCAGTCGCGGCTGGGCCCACCTTTCTTCACGGTAAGCACTTCCACTTGTTCACCGGTCTTGAGCCGATAGATCAAGGGCACCATGCGCCCGTTGACCTTGGCGCCCCGGCAACGGTGGCCGACTTCGGTGTGAATACGGTAAGCAAAGTCCAGGGGCGTCGCCCCCAGGGGTAAATCAATGACCATGCCCACCGGGGTAAACACATAGACCCGGTCTTCAAATACCTCGGATTTGAACTGATCGACAAAATCACTGGCGTCGGCGACTTCATCTTTCCATTCCAATAATTGTCTTAGCCATGCGATCTTGTCGTCAAAACCAGAGTCGGTCCCGGAATCAATCTTAACCCCTTCTTTGTATCGCCAATGGGCGGCGATGCCCAACTCCGACTGACGGTGCATACCATGAGTACGGATCTGCACTTCAATAGTCTTGCCCATCGGGCCCACCACTGCGGTATGAATCGACTGGTAATTGTTTTCCTTGGGTGTAGCTACATAGTCATCAAACTCACCGGAGATATAAGACCACTGGGAATGCACCACCCCCAGTGCGGCATAACAAGCTTTGATGTCATCCACCAACACTCGCACCGCTAAAATATCAAAGATATTCTCAAACGACACATGCTTGCGCTGCATCTTACGCCAGATGCTATAGATATGTTTTGGCCGTCCACTCACCTCGGCATCAATGCCGACCTCATGTAACTCGGCGCACAGGGTTTCCACAAAACCTTCCACGAAGCGTTCCCGATCTACACGCCGCTCTGAGAGCCAACCCGCTATCTGCTGATAGGATTCGGGATCTAAATAGCGGAATGACAGATCTTCCAATTCCCACTTTACCTGCCAAATTCCCAAACGGTTGGCCAGGGGCGCGAAAATGTCCAGGGTCTCACGGGCAATGGCGCGTTGACGGGGTTCGGACAGGGCATCCAGGGTACGCATATTGTGGAGCCGGTCGGCAAGCTTGATGAGCACCACGCGCACATCCTGGACCATGGCCAACAGCATCTTGCGCAGGCTCTCGGCCTCAGCATGAACCTTGAAGGCCGCTTGAGAGGGTCCGCTAAGATTCTGGATCACGTCCATCTTGGTGACCCCGTCCACTAAAATGGCCACCTCTTCGCCGAACTGCTCGCGGATCTGATTGAGGCTGACATCACTGTCTTCCACCACATCGTGGAGCATGGCAGCGGCCACTGTCGCCGCATCAAGATGGATGCCATCCAGAATGCGCGCCACCGCCAGGACATGGCTTAGATAAGGTTCACCGGAATCACGATACTGGCCCGCATGGGCTTCTAAGGCCAATGTCCCGGCCTTATGGATCAGCGCCGTTTCCGCTTCGTCCCTGACCCCGGCCACCTCCTGTAACCACAAATCTAAACGCTCTGCGGCATCCCCATCCGTCATGGGGGCCTCATAGGGCTGTGTTTTCATGCTTCCCCGCTACAAATACATATTTCATTACCGACCCTATTTTAGCCCAGATGATGGGTGGATGATTGCAAAACTGTTGGAATTTTGACTTTTGAATACCCTGGCCCATAAATGCAGATCTGCAACCAATTAAAACAACACAAATGCTTATTTGGCGTGGTTCTTGCAAATCTATTCACAGCCATCCTTAATTCTAAGGATAAAAAATGTAAGGGTCCCATCGAAACCAGGGTGACCCGGAGTTCGGATGCGAAATAAACCATCCCGCCGCAAGCGGTCGGGGTATTAATAGTAGGTACGAAAACAAAGTAAAGCGATGCTAAAGGTTAAATAAAGATGAAATTCCTGACTCATGGTCTGTTGTCCAAGATAATCATCCCCATCCTGGTGATTTTTGGTCTTGCTCTCGTTTTTCTGATCTATTACATCCCCCGTGAGCTTGATGCTCGCATGATAGAACAGGCAAAATTTTCCGGCCAGCAGACTGCCATTCAGTTCAAGGCACTGCGCAAATACTATGTCAAGAATATTGTGAATAAGGTCGCCAAAGGTTCAGATTTGCGCCCGGCAATCAATCATAAGAATAACGAAAAGGCGTTCCCATTACCGGCGACTCTGATCCACGACCTCAGCAAGATATTAAAGAACGAAGGCACGCAGGTTTTATTGTATAGTGCTTACCCCTTTCCAAATCGCAAACAACGAAAACTGGACACATTCCAGAGCAATGCATGGAAACATTTGCAAAAAGATCCCGAGTCGGTCCATCTTCAAAAAGAGACGATTAATGGCCATACGTATATAAGGGTAGCCATAGCCGACAGGATGGTTTCAGATACGTGCGTCAGCTGTCACAACTCCCACCCCCAAACACCAAAAAATGACTGGAAGCTGGGTGATGTGCGTGGAGTATTGGAAATACGCAGTGATCTCTCTGCGCAAGTAGCCGCTAACAACCTGGCCAGCATTAAAATAATTTCAGCATTCATCGCTGTTCTGCTAGCCATCATTGCAACGATTGTTGTCGTTTATCGACGCGTAGTAACGCGCAAGCTTGGCCAAGTGCGCAACACACTTGAACACCTGGCAAAGGGCGAAGGGGACCTCACGGTCCACATTGATGAGGAGGGTCATGACGAAATCACTGATGTGGCCCATTGGATCAATGAGTTTTTAGGCCAGCACCGGAACTTTATCAGCAAGATCGCCGACTCCACCGCACAACTTGCGGCATCGGCCGAAAAGTTGGCCGTCATTACTGTTGAGACCAGCACAGGACTCACCTCTCAGGAAACACAAACCGATATGGTAGCGACCGCTATAAACGAAATGGCGGCTACCGTTCAGGAAGTAGCCACCAACGCTGCCAACGCCGAGTCAGCAGCAAAAGAGGCCGATCAAGAGGCACTGAGCGGACGGGCAATCGTCAGTCAGAGCGCCGAATCCATTCGGTTGCTGGCACAAGAAGTTGAGAATGCCTCGAATGTAATCAAGCACCTACGCACCGATAGTGAAGACATCGGCGGTGTCCTGGATGTCATCAAAGGCATTGCCGAGCAGACCAATCTGTTGGCGCTCAATGCAGCTATTGAGGCCGCAAGAGCAGGTGAAAAGGGCCGTGGTTTCGCTGTGGTAGCCGATGAGGTGAGAACCCTAGCCAGTCGAACCCAGCAGTCCACCAACGAGATTCAGGAAATGATCGAACGTCTGCAACAGGGTGCAAAAAATGCTGTGGATGTAATGGAAAAAGGCCGGGCGGCGGCAGAAGCCAGTGTCGAACAATCGGCCGAGGCCGGCAATTCACTGGATGCGATTACCCGGACAGTGAGTCGCATCTCAGAGATTAACGTCCAGATTGCCAGTGCTGCAGAGGAGCAGACCACCGTAGCAGAAGAAATCAACAGAAATGTCATTAGTATTAGCGATATTGCCCAACAAACGTCCAATGGCGGACAAAATATTATGCGGGCGAGCGAAGAATTGACCAGGCTGGCCCATACCTTACAAGAGGCCATCAGCCGCTACAAATATTAATTAATTATTCCATGTACGTCGCCGCTCCCGGCACTCCCCCTCCAAAAGGTTTTTCTTGGCGTCTCTATATTAGGTGATGCATCCAGATCCCATGCCCACGATTTCTTCGTTACCAATCTATCGGGTACCTGCTTAATCGTGTAACTGTGGTGTGCGTTGGTAGCATTCCCCTAGAACCCACTTCCCTGTAAAGTACGCGACCTTCCACAACCGGCATATAGCTCCCCAACAACACGGATCAGGAATAGTTTTAAATGAGTTTTGTAAACGGTCTTCACTTTAATAACATCCGTGGTGATATCTATGGGGGTCTCACCGCTGCCGTGGTGGCCCTCCCTCTGGCCCTGGCCTTTGGGGTCTCTTCCGGCGCCGGACCCATCGCAGGTGTCTACGGCGCCATCATTGTGGGTTTCTTTGCTGCCCTTTTCGGTGGCACCCCGGCCCAGGTCTCAGGCCCCACCGGCCCCATGACCGTAGTGATGGCGGTGATCTTCACCCAATACACTTCCATGTTCCCAGACGATCCCAGCCACGGCGCCGCCCTGGCCTTCACCGTAGTGATCATGGGTGGGTTGTTTCAAATTTTGTTTGGGGTTTTAAAGATTGGCAGGTTTATTGAACTGGTCCCTCATCCGGTAACCTCCGGGTTCATGAGTGGCATCGGGGTCATCATTATCTTGCTGCAACTGGGACCCTTGCTCGGACACGTCACGGCAGGCGGACCCCTGGCCTCGGCCCAGGCCCTGCCCGAGGTCTTCGCCAATCCGGTAGCCTATGCCATGTTACTGGGTTTGTTGTCTTTGGTGATCGTCTTCTTTTTGCCCAAACGTATTAACCAATTGATTCCTTCGCCACTGGTGGCGCTGCTAGTCGGTACTGGGATGTTATTGCTCTTTATACCCGAGGGCAAGGTGAGCCTTCTCGGTGAGGTTCCCACCGGTTTGCCCAGCCCGCAATTCCCAGTGCTGAATATGAACTGGAGC
Source organism: Acidiferrobacteraceae bacterium (assembly GCA_011052015.1). Taxonomy (GTDB): domain Bacteria; phylum Pseudomonadota; class Gammaproteobacteria; order HyVt-429; family HyVt-429; genus HyVt-429. The sequence continues at coordinate 7,076 of DRJZ01000012.1, forward strand.
CTGTTCACAGATATGGTGAAGTCGGCGTTGGTACTGGCCACGCTCGGCACCATTGACTCCCTACTGACCTCCCTGGTTGCCGATAACATCACTCGCACCCACCACAAATCCGACCGTGAGCTGATCGGTCAGGGTATTGGTAACACCGTGGCAGGATTCTTTGGTGGTCTTCCCGGTGCCGGTGCTACCATGCGTACCGTGGTCAATGTGCATGCTGGGGGACGTACACCCTTATCCGGGGCCTTACACGCATTGATCCTCTTGGCGGTAGTGCTGGGTGCAGGTGGATTGGCGCAATACATCCCTCACGCGGTACTCGCCGGGATTCTGATTAAGGTCGGTACCGATATCATTGATTGGGACTATCTAAAACGGTTGCGCCATGCTCCCAAGGCCGGCGTGGCCATCATGTTCGTTGTGTTCTTTGTTACCGTCTTCGTGGACCTCATCTCTGCCGTCGCCATCGGCATGGTCATGGCCAGTTTTCTCTTTTTGCAACGCATGACCGACCTACAGTTAAAAAGCATTACCGCAATCAATCAACCCAGTAAGGAGGCGCCACTAACCGATCACGAGGCCGCTATCCTCGGCAAGGCCGAAGGCCAGATCCTGCTCTATCACATGGAAGGTCCGCTGAGTTTTGGCGCCGCCAAAGGCATGATAAAGCGCTGGACCGAATTCAATGACTACCAAGCCCTGATTATGGATCTAACCGATGTACCCGCGCTCGACTTCACCTCCACCCGCGCCATTGACGATATAATCAGCGATACCTTGGTAATGGACCGGCATGTGTTTCTGGTCAGCCCCCGGCGCAGGGTTATGAGGTTTTTAAAGAATCAGGGCATCATCGAAAAAATTAATCCAGACTACCTGCACAAGAGCCGGATCGATGCCTTGTGTCACGCTGCGCGAATATTAGGCTTCGAACCCTCAGGGTGTGAAACCTGAGTTCTCGAAAAGAACTGGGGAACTAAGCAGGCTGCAAATTCAAAGGACAATCTTTACGGCCAGGGTGGGCCAATGAGTGCCGTGAACAATAACGACGCCCGTGTTCCAAATAGTCTCAACATAATAGGTCCCCTTGCTCTGGCATGTTGGAATGAATTCTGACTTACAGGGTTAATGGCGTGGGTCATCAACTTACATCACGGTAGTCTATCAACTCGCGCAACACACTGGTGGCATAACTCCCAGCGGTCAACTCAAATTGCAAGATAAGTTGTTGCCCCATCCACTCCCAGGCAAGATTCCTGACCGGGCAGCGTAAAGCTCGACGTGCCGATTCCAGGCCGGCGGCCTCCAGACCTGTGCACCAATCTGATAACGGCTCCAAGACCTGTCGCTCCCAACTGACTATGGATGTGGGTAACGAGCCCCTCCCCCACAAGGGTCCAGTGGGGTGTATCGCCTGATTTGTGATGCGCTCCAGTATCGTGCTATCTATATCGTCCTGATAAAACACATTACGCCGACCATCGAGAATAAATACATCCCCAACCTGGGCCCTGTTCCATGTCCCCGATTTCACCCGATGAGACAAAATAGTATTAAACAACATCGAACGGGCAGCAGAGAAATAGAGCCCCCGCTGGTGTCGGCTCTTGACCTGCCCGCCCTTAAACAGGGCCACCGCCTTATCGAGGTTACGATTTTTGATTCCAAATCGCTGCTCGCCAAAATAATTCGGTACGCCTTCTTTGGCGATGACTTCAAGACGTGCTTGTAACGTATCTGGCGTTGCAGTGACGTCCCGTAAGCTGATGCGAAAGCAATTAGCCTTCAGGGCGCCGGGACGAAGTTTACGGCTGTGACGGTGGGTCTCACCAATGTGAATATTTGGGTCTTCCATTCCCTGGAGCTGATCCTCCCTGTCCTGGGGCAGGCGCAGGCTGAACCATTGCCTTGTCAGGGCGTGGCGATCCTTGAGTCCGGCATAACCTATATCCACCTTAGACAGCGACAACAGCTTGGCCAATTGGCGAATTACCCAATCGGTATTGGTGTGACGTTTTTCGATTTGCACCAGTAAATGCTCACCGCTGCCGGTGGGCGTGAAGCTCAATTGCTCATCAACAACAAAATCCTCCGGCGTGGCGCGTATAACCGCCTGGGCCGCAGGCTGACCCCAGGCATAGGCCAGATTGAACACCGCCGCTTCAGTGCTGAATGTCGAAACGGTATCCATGAGCAAATTAAATTGATTTAATGAACTGCATTAGACTCATTACTGCTCTATTCTTAGTGAACCAGGCAATTGTAAAAGGATTAAATATGACATCAAGCCGTTTCCCCCTCATCCTGCCCCCGAGCGAGTTGGCCCCTCGCCTGGGAGACGATAATTTGGTTATCGTCGATGTGGACGCGGCAGAATCCTTCTATCAAGCACACATTCCAGGCGCCGTACAACTCGACTATGCCGATATTACCGCGACCAGAAAGCTCGCCACAGGTCTATTGCCTGACATTGCCCACCTGTCCACCGTCCTATCCCGCTTGGGGATCCAGACCGACAGCCACGTCATTGCCTATGACGATGAAGGCGGTGGTCGAGCCGGCCGCCTGTTATGGACCCTGGCGGCGATTGGGCATAAGCACTACTCGCTGCTTGATGGCGGTATTCGCGCCTGGCGACACGACAAACACCCTATTAGCCAAGAGATAAAAGAAGTCATCAAAAGTCGATACCAAGCCATCTATGCTGAAGGCATCGTTGCAGATCGAGACTATGTGCTGGCCCACCTCAATGATAAGAATATTGCCTTACTCGATACCCGTTCGCCACAAGAGTATCACGGCGAAGAGAAGCTTGCCGAACGGGTCGGCCATATCCCCGGCGCCATCAACTACAATTGGGTCCTGGCCATGGATCATCATAATAGCCTGCGGTTACGCCCAACATCTGAGTTGCGCCAGGAAATGATGGACCTTGGGATTACCGAGGACAAGGAGATCATTGTCTATTGCCAGACCCACCATCGCTCTGCCCACACCTATATCATGTTAAAGGCCCTGGGCTATCCACGGGTGCGGGCCTACCCAGGATCCTGGTCCGAGTGGGGCAACCTGGCCGACACCCCCATCAAGCACAAACCAGTCGAATAAATTCGACCCTACAGAAGAGATTGTAGGTGCGAATTCATTCGCACATATACTACCCGACTTGATCCAACACCCGGCGCCGAAAGCCAACACCCAGATTTTCGGCAATGCGCTCGCAGGCGACGATATTCACGCCGTCCAGCCCGTCAATAGCCGTCAGCGTGATCTCGGGGACATAACGGCGGGCACGCCCGATAAAATCCAGCATGGCATGGTAGGAATGGGGCAATGATGGACGACAGTGATAATCGTAGGTCGCCGCGTCCTGGGCATTGAGGGAGATAGATAAGGCATCCACCTGGCCTTCGAGCTGCGGGGTAATGTCTTGGCTGTAAACCAGATTGGCAAGACCATCTGTATTGAGCCTCACCCTGCCACCCTGGGTCCGCACCCACGACGCTACCGATAACAGGGTGTAAAGACGTTGGGTGGACTCACCAAGCCCACAAAAAACCACTTCATGGTAAAGGGTTGGGTCACCGATATCATTCACGATTTCACGCACATCAGGATCCCGGACCATACGCAGGTCATAACCCTGCACCTGCCACTGGCGATTGAATTTGGGGCAAAATCGGCAGCGAAGACTACAACGGTTAGTGATATTAAGGTACCGACTGCCGTGCAGAGAATAGGCAATGATGGGGGCATCGCCCCCTTTTGGGCGATCACTCAATGGGGACATGGTAGCGGAGGCTATCTCAGGCTCTGGCTCACCACATTGACCTGGATCAATACATTTTGTAAATTATTTTTAATAAAAACGTGCCTTCTGCGCGTCAGTTGTTAAAATACGCGCCCCAATGAATAGACCCACGACCCAGAAAGGTCCCTCTTCGATGATAGTCATACTCAAATCCGACATCGACAAAAACAGTCCCGAGTTCAAGGATATCCTGGAGTTCCTGGAAAACCGCGACAACATCACCACGCGTATCCATAAGGAGATCGGCACACAACAAACCCTGACCGAAATTTACCTGGTAGGTGATACCGCGAGTTTAGAGAAATCAGAGATCGAGGGTCTGGCCGGTGTAGAACGGGTGGTACGGGTATCGAAAGAATACCGCATTCTGGGGCGCCACCGGGACGATAGCCGCCCCACAGGGTTTGACTACAATGGTATACGATTTGCCCAAGACACCCTCAATACCTTTGCTGGCCTGTGTGCGGTAGACACACCCGAACACGTCGAGATGATGATGAAGGCCCTGAAAGAACACGGCCAGGTCTGTACCCGTATGGGGGCCTACAAACCCCGCACCAATCCCTACTCCTTTCAGGGCCATGGCAAAGACTGCCTGTCCTGGGTATTTGAACTTGCCGGCAAGTATGGCATCAAGGTCATCGCCATGGAGATCACCCATGAGGATCACGTCGATGAGATTCGCGACGCCCTCAACCAAACCGGCAACCCCACTGGGGTGCTGTTACAGATCGGCACCCGCAACACCCAGAATTTTGAGCTACTCAAGAGTGTAGGGCGTCAAAGCGAGTTCCCGGTGTTACTCAAACGGGGCTTCGGTATCACCTTGGTAGAATCTCTAAATGCAGCGGAGTACCTGGCCAGCGAGGGGAACCACAAGGTGATTTTCGGTCTGCGTGGCATGAAGACCAACATGGGCGATCCGCATCGCAACTTCGTCGACTTCGCCCACGTCGCCGCCGTCAAGCGCCTCACCCGCATGCCCATCTGTATCGACCCCTCCCACTCGGTGGGGACCCGGGACCGGGCCCCGGACGGTCTGCTTGATGTGCAGCACGTCACCGCCCAGGGTGTTATCGCCGGCGCCAACATGATCCTGGTGGATTTTCACCCGGTACCGGAAAAAGCCCTGGTGGACGGCCCCCAGGCCCTGACCCTGAAAGAACTCCCCTTCTTTTTGGAAGATGTCGCCATCGCCCGGGAGGCCTATCTTAAGCGGGTCGCCCTGGCAAAAAAGGCGTTGAGTTCGTAAAAATAAGACTGCTTTGCCGCAGAGGCGCTAAGACGCAAAGAAAGAATAGTAATCGTAGGGTGGGCACTTGTGCCCACCGCATACTGGTCAACTATCCCGATAGTTGTCATTGCGTATGTTTAGTTGCGCGGGCATGAATGCCCACCCTTCTACACGGGGCTATACGTCATGCCGGACTTGATCCGGCATCCAGATATAGAAATACTTTTCACACACCACTTTGTGAGGCCTTGAACAAACCTTACAGGATTTGACGAAGCATGCATCATGGATGAGCCTGTAACGAAAAGTACCCTCTCCCGGAGGTAGAGGGGGCTAGGCTTCAGAGCTACCCACAAATTTTTCCGAAGAGCCAGATATTATGGGTTCCTGGATTCCGGATGACGCTACGCGTCTCCGGAATGACGGTCATCTGACTACACTGCTCTCGTCCCCCCCGCGAATCCTTTGCGCCTTAGCGACTACCCCACAATGGGGGTACCGAGGTTCGCGGCTACCCTATAGTTTACCCATCCCCGGTATAGACACATCCGGCGGTACAGGTTTCCTGGATGACGACCTTGGACAATAAGGGCAGTTCCGGCTTGAGTCGTTGCCAGATCCAGCGGGCGAAATTCTCGCTGGTAGGGTTCTCCAGTCCTTCGATGCTATTAAGGTAGTGATGGTCGAGTTGTTCAAATAACGGTTTAAAGGCCGTGGACAACTCGGCAAAATCCTGTACCCAGCCCTCCGGTTCATTCACCGGGCCTGACACATGGATCTCTACCCGAAAACTATGGCCATGCAGCCGCCGACACTTATGCCCCTCGGGCACATTAGGGAGGGAATGGGCGGCCTCAATATAGAAAAGTTTGAATATGTCCATTGGAGAGTAACTGTGATGTGCTCAAAGTGTTCTTGAAAGCTGGATAACACGGGCCTTGCACTATATACCCAGCAAATGATTGGGTGTGCCCTTCACGAACTATATTACTCGCGCCTGGGAAGGCGCTCCTACACTTACTTAGGGAACCTCTGATTAATAC
>DRJZ01000013.1 GCA_011052015.1 Acidiferrobacteraceae bacterium
AACTTCGAGAAGATGTCTCTCTCTTCAGCTCTCAAAACCATGTCCGCATCCCACTTGCACACCCACATCCGTTTGCAAAGAGACAGTGAATAATTACTAAAATAAACGATGCTATGAAGTGAATTCTCGTCTGTCGCCTCATGTTCGGGTCCATTTCTCGCCAGCTTGAATGGATATGACGCGATAGTTAATTTATCATTACTATCGTATTTTTTCTTAAAGTCCTCCACGACGCCACGGGTTCGGTCATCACTCCCGTTATCTATTACAACAATCCGATCGAAGATATCATAAATAGAACCAAGACAAAGACCAATTTTATCTTCTTCATTTTTTGCCCTGATTATAGCTGTCACACCATCTACGTCGACCTTGTTAGGTAATTTAAAATCATAGTCTTTATTGCCCTCAATGTTCCTGAAGGCCATAAACCTTTTCTCTATACCTAATGCGGTAAGAGTATAGAAGCGCACTAAGCGAAATCCCAGGGTTATAAGGTAAACAATAAATTGCGGCGTCATCCTGCTCCAGATAGATTCCATACATACCCCCTTATTTATAACTGGCGACTAATAATACTCGCCAAACCTGATTGCCTAGCACGAGCCATAGCAACCAAAATAGATATCGACAATTCGACCCATACATTTCCTTCAATCGTAAGCGTCTAGCGAATTACATCTATCCCGGACTTGCCGGAGCCGCCATGATAAACCGACATTACAACGACATACCGGGAGTCCATCATGAATTTGAGCTTAACCACAAAGAGAGATCAATCGCCAGCGCTGGTTTGAGCACATCCAGGATTGGAAGCACAGCGGTTTAACCCAAAAGGTCTTTTGCGAACAGCATCAGCTGGGGCTGGCCTCTTTCCAGCGGTGGCGCGGGATATTTATGACGGAAGGCAAGTCAGAGGAATCATCAGCGGTTACCTTCCTACCCGTCAACGTAACGGCATCCAAGGCTCCGAACCTGGCTTTGCTGGTCAATGACACTCTGCGCATTGAGATTCCTGTTGGCTTTGATGCGGCGACTTTGAAGCAGCTTGTTCAAACGCTCCAGACATCATGATTTCCTTTGGCTCAAACACCAAGGTCTATCTTGCGGCAGGCGCCACGGACATGAGAAAAGCGGTCAATGGACTCATGGTACTGGTTCAGGATGTCCTGGAGGCCGATCCCTTCTCGAGCCATCTGTTTGTTTTCTGCAATCGCCTAAAAGACAAGATCAAGATCCTCTACTGGCACAACAATGGATTCTGGCTGCTCTACCGGCGTCTTGAGAAGCAACGCTTCTGGTGGCTGGCCTCGGGTGAACAGATCTCGGTTGAGATCACACCTCGTGAGTTAGGTTGGCTCATGGAGGGGTTGGATATCACTCAGATCAAGGCGCATACAAAAGTGAGTTCTTCCTTGTTTTAAAGGCTTTTTATGCTGTTTTATGGTGACGTATTTGCTATAATTTAGCGCATGCATTCAAGCGTTGTTTCTCTTTCTAATGACCCGATCAAACTCCAGGCTGAAGTGGTTCAGTTGCGCGGTGTAGTCGAGAAAAAAGAGCGGCTCATCGCCAATAAAGAACAAGCCATCGTTGAAAAAGAACAAGCCTTAGCCGAGAAAGCCCAACGCATAGAACAGTTGCTCGATTACATCCTGCTGTTGCGCAAACGCCAGTTTGGCGCCAAGGCGGATCGAACCAACAAAGACCAGGTTTCGCTGTTTGACGAGGCCGAACTGGAGCAACTGCTGGCTGGGCTGGAGTTGGCCTCCGATCCGGGCGAGGACAAACCCGCACCTCAAGAGAAAACGACGGGCGAAAAGAAAAAGCCTGTCCGTCGTTCACTACCGGCCAATCTCAATCGCATCGAAAAGATCATCGACCTCAGCAACGAAGAAAAAGCCGCGATGGGCGATGACTGGACCTTTATCGGCTATGACACCTCCGAGCAGCTGGCCGTCATCCCCCGGCAGCATTACGTCATCGCCTTCAAGCGGGCCAAGTACGCGCCCAACAACGCGTCCGTCACCGGCGCTGAGCAAGGGATAAAAATGGCGCCCCGTGCCGATCAGATGCTGCCCAAATCCATCGCACACAGCTCCGTGATTGCCGATGTGGTGGTGCGGAAGTTCGTGGATGGATTGCCTTTCTATCGACAGGAAGTCATCTATAACAGAGACCACATCGATCTCAGTCGTCAGACGATGAGTGGCTGGATGATTCAGCTCCACGAACGGTTAACCCCGCTGATGGCGGTGATGAAGCGACTCCTCTATGAAGGCCGAGTTATCCATATCGATGAAACCCGGCTGCAGGTACTCAATGAACCGGGCCGGGAGAATACGCAATTATCCTATATGTGGGTCTATGGCGGCGGTCCAGCGGATAAACCGGTGATCTGGTATCAATATGCCGACACACGAAGCGGTGACGTCCCGGTGGATTTTCTTTTTCCAGAAGAAGAAGGCATACCGCCGACCGGTGAAATGTATCTGGTGACGGATGGCTATGAAGGTTATAACGCGCTGTCCGAATCACTGGCCATCCTTGGGCATGGTGCCTGTTGGGCGCATGTGCGCAGGCGCTTTGTCGAGGCGACCCATGGCCGCAAGAATACGGCGCCCGCCCATCAAATGGTGGCCTTGATCAGCAAGCTGTACCAGGTTGAGCGTGTCGCCCGAGATAAAGCCCCGCGAGAACGAGAAGCCATTCGCCAGAAGAAGGCCGCACCGATCCTGGACAAGATCAAGGCATGGCTCGATGAAAAAGTCACAAAGGTGCTCCCTAAGAGTCCGTTAGGGACAGCCATCACGTATACCCTGAATCTCTGGCCGAGACTGACCACCTATCTTGAGGATGGTCACATCGAGATTGACAATAACAAGGTGGAAAATGCGATCCGGCCTTTTGTTATCGGTCGAAAGGGGTGGTTATTTTCCGGAAGTCCGAGAGGTGCTCATGCCAGTGCCTCACTCTATACTCTGGTGGAAACAGCCAAGGCCAACAAGCTGGAGCCCTGGGCTTATCTGAATTACCTGTTTGAGCAACTGCCGCTCGCTAAATCGGAGCAGGCTCTGCTGGATCTGTTGCCGCAGAATTTAAAAATGGATGACCTGAAAAGGTAGGGGCAATCCTGTAGTTGCCCAGACGCTTACCTTCAATCTACCGACAACCGTTATACACCATGAGAGCCAACCCATAATCTTCTGATCACACCTCTAAAAACGAAAAAGCCGAGTGTAACGTAAACCAGGGAGTAGACAAGAAATATCACCAGATAAAAATTGTAGCCCGATCTTTCTGGTATTGCTCCGCTACTAACTACAACACCCGTAAGTACTGCAACCACTCCAAGCATAACTGGTGTAAATATATATCTAATAAGCATCTTTACATCGACAGCAAGCATACGAGTAACGAGAATTATTTGGAGTAAGGGGAAAATAATTCTGTAGGCACAAATTGCTATTGCAATCTCTTTCAATCCTCCCCAC
>DRJZ01000014.1 GCA_011052015.1 Acidiferrobacteraceae bacterium
CAAGCTGATTTTCCAGAAACCGCTGGCTGCTGTCGGCATTACCTACGAAGTAGGTGCCGTTCTCTTCCAGAACATGATAGCGGTAGTCCATGCCGGTGCCCAGGTCGACTTCAAGGGTATGTTGTTTGAGCAAGTTTATGGCGTGCATGAATCGGTCCCTTTGTAATCCATTTTTATAAAGGTCTTCAATCGCGATGTTGGATGTGGCCACAAGCGTGACCCCTTTACAGAAGAGGGTCTTGAGCAATCCTGCCATGATCATGGCGTCGGCAATATCATGGACATGGAATTCATCCACATACAAGAGTCGGATTCTACTTGCCAGATCTTTGGCGACGATTACCAGGGGGTCGGGTGATTTGGGCAGTTGTTTAAGGCGCTCATGGATATCCCTCATGAATCGGTGGAAATGAACTCGGTGTTTTTTATCTGTTGGCAGGCACTGGTAGAAACTATCAATCAGATAGGTTTTACCACGGCCGGTACCGCCCCATAAGTAGAGTCCGCGTACAGGCTGCGGTTTGCGGAATATATGGGCGAAGGAATTTTCCTGTCCCAGTTGTTCTAACAGTGCGTCATATAAATCCTGGGTGTGATTGACAGCCAGCAGTTGGCGAGCGTCTTTACGGTAATGCTGTCTACGCAGGTCTTGTTGATATCGCTCTATGGGCGTCATGGCTGTCCGATTTTCCGGTAAAATAGAAGGGTTTGAGTGACTAATGACTAAGACAGGCAGCCACCAGTATATCAGTTTGGCTCAAGGTGTTTCCTCCGCACGTGAGCCTGAAGGTGGGCAACTTTCGTTTTTTATGTAATGTACGTGCAAGAGATTAAAAGCCAGCAGATTGCGACTGACCGGGAGGGTTTCTGGGTAGTGTTGACGAGATACAAAAGATTGGGGTTACAGTTGTGGGTTTTAGGCGTGGGATTTGTTGTCCTGGCGCATGGGATTCTTGCGTATTCGGTTTCACCCCGTTGTCATCTGACATATCACAACCCAGTCTGCATGGCCATAAACAGAGATAAAGATCAGCTCAAACCCGACTCCCGTGAGTACGCCATATTAAGCGGTTTGCAGTGGGTGCTGGTGCTCGTGGATGACGACAGCCGATTTGAGTACATTGCGTCGGACTACCTGCTTATGCTGGAGGAGCTGGAAACAGCCAGCCGGAATTCTGCTATGGGGGGATATGTCGAGGCATTATCACGCCAAGCCCTAAGCCGGTTGGCGGGGCGTCTGGCTACGGTATTCCCTATTACCGAGCCTGCCAGACATCAATTCATCGCTATCCTGCCCTATGTGTACAAATATGGTGTCGAGGTGGATAAGTTTGTGGGCTATTATCGGTTAGGTTTAGGGCAACTGCCATTAGTAGAAGAAAAATCGAACTTTGATAACGCGGTTAAATCGAAAGACTACTCAACGTTGACAGATATTATTATCAACGTCTACTACCAAGATAGACTGCATAAACGATTTCCCAAAAACACTTTGGGAATCGATTTGGCGCTGTCCCAGGGACAACTCAATCGGTATCTTGCTAAGCTGGCGACGTTGGATTTTGCATACGATTATACCATTGCCGATAAATATTCCTTGCAGAATTATTATGTCACCCATTTAATCTTTGTGATGTCTGATTTTGGGCGACACGCCCCAATAAAAAATGGGCTTAGCCAAAGATTAGAAGAATATCTTCTTACGCACTTTGATGCGGTGCGTAACATTGTGAATGATAGAGATCTTCTTGCCGAGTTCATTCATTGTCTGAAGATTCTCGGGCACGACAAGTTACCCAAGTTGCGAGGTGCTGAGCGTTACCTCCTTGGTCTTCAAGATAAGCAGGGGTCCTGGACTTCTCCTTATTATCAAAGTGGTGATGCCTACGATCAGTTTCATCCCACCTGGACTGTACTGACTGCCCTTAACTATGAATCTCCTTGGTAGGGTGCAGCCGCATTTTGATGTCCAGTACATGAAGCTAGCTTAGGCCTATTCTAAATAGGGCAATACGGTATGTGCGCCGATGCGTGCCTGTTGGGCACGTCGTTGGGCCCGCGTTTTGCTACGCATCCACACCAATGTCCAGGCAGGCACCACAAACAGACCGGCCAGCAAGCAGTAGGGAATGGCCCCAAGAGACTGCCAGTAGGGGTGGATGGAGAATACAACGCTAAACCCTGTCATAGAGACTACGGTGGCGACAATCAAATAGTTGACGCCATAACGAAAACCACCGCCCACAATGGCCCACAAATACATGACATAGAATAGGACGCCAAAGTCACCCAGGTAGCCTATGAAAATGGTGCATCCAACAACATCCAGGCTGATAGAAATATAACGTCGAGATTCAACAGTCCTTGGCCAGATTAAGATAGATAGTGCGAGCAGGACGGCGACAGTAAAGAATACCGACCCAGCCAATAGCAGCATATGCTGGGTGTTTGCTAGTTGTAGCGAGGCATATTGATCGTAGGGCGCCACAAAATAGCCATAGGCAATTAGAATGGGTGCTGTGGCCAGGCGTATTAACGCCTGATCGTGCTCGGAATCCGGGCGGTGCGTGAATCGATGCCACAGTCTGCGCCGCAGGGAAATTTTGGTTTTAGATGTGGCTGGAGGCGCCCACTCTGGGGTGGATGTGTTTTGTGAATCTTCAACTGGGGGTTCGTCTTCAGGTCGGAATGCCCCATCATTGGCCCAGCCTTTGACCTGAGCCCAGATCAAATTGAGTCGGAGCCCGGTTTCGCTGGCCACTGTTTCGTAACGTTCTGCTTTGGTCATGCCAAGGCTTCCGTTCCATGATTTCCAGATAGCCTGGTCTTCTTTTTCGGTGGTACGTCGTGGGCGTCCTGTGTCGGCTCCGGCGATGTCCAGGGCCTTGCGGCGGTCGGCACAGTCCTGGGCGCTCCAGCCGAAGAGCTCTTGCATCAGCGGTGCAGGTGCGCCCAGAAAAAGTAGTCGATCCTGAAGGGCTCGGTGCCGTTCTTCTTTTTGCATATGTATGAGCATATGGTCCAGCGCATCCGGGTCCATATGCATGTTAAATAGCTTGAGTTTGGGGTCACTAAGACGATGAAGTTCATGGGCGGAAAGACGTGCAATGGTTTCTGCCTGAGCGCGGGTAAAACCATAACGTTCTACCAGAGCGGCTTTACCTTCGGCATGGGCCTTGGAAACTGCAGTAAGAACGTTGTAAATCAGATCAGAATTGTGCGCCAGTGATTGTGTGGCCGCCTGCCTGGCAACGTGTGTTTCATCCTCGTGTGGGACGTTCGTTATGATTTTGTTCATTGCGCGCCCTTGTCCACTGTGCCGTTCCACCTGCTGTGGGTGACCAGCCAATAATCATGCCATGACAACGTGCGCAGTGTAAGGGTAAATTACCGGTACAGTGGCGCCAGTAACGGAAAATCAGGCCGATTTGTGTATCCAGGAGTACCCATTCCTGGGCGCAACTGCTCTGCGGCGGTTTATTTATTACCCGCTCGGTTTGGTGAAGACTCAAAGATCATTTTTAAGGTTCCATCCATGGGGCCTATTAATATTGGTGGGAGAGTAAGGTCCCATCCTTGGAACCTGTATATAACAGGCTACTCTCCCGGCGCCTGTCCCTGGCAAACAGTTGTCTTCCTATCCATCTCTAAACTGGTAAGGTGTTCTGCTTTTTATGGTGCGCACTATGACCAACTAATGGTCTGGACTCCACCTAAAACCCTAATTCCAACGCATTAGGCTTTTTGGCCCCGATTCATGTGGGATGGGGGTGAGTCTCATTGGCATGGAATGACCCAGAAACCACTGGTTTTTAGTGAATAAGGGCAATATGGATTGATTCGACACTTCATTGTAGAATTTTATAAGGAGGTTATAAATGGCATTCGGTGGTTCTACAGTCCACACCAGATGTAAACGATGCGGCTACATGCGCACCACGATAGATGAGGCGCCAATGTGGCAATGCCCTAAATGTCAGGCGGCTTACGCAAAAACTGATCGTTCTCAAGATCCCGTCTCACAATTGCATTATCGGCGCCAACCAACGGGTTTACTTCGATTGCAGCGGTTTCTGTCCAGCATCTTTTTAATTTCGTTGGTGGTGACAGCGTTGGCCTATTTTTATAAGGGCGATTTGACGGCTCCAACACCGATACATCCAGACCTTTTAAGCGAACCGATTCAACAGTTGTTGACGAATAGCCAGGATTTTTCGGTCCTCTATAAACGTGAAAAATATAATGTTCGGCCTGTAGCAGATTATGAGTTGTGGGGGCTGGTGGTCTCTCATAATAATATTTCTGGCCTCATGGACAGCTATCATGATGGTGATTCTGTCGATACCAAGGATCTGTGCGTGGTGTGGGGTGGTAACCTAACGAGTGGGAGCTATCAACAAGCAAAATACACCAGTGGCGCCTGGACATGTTATTACACCCACCCCTATGGGGTCAGTTTTAATTCATCTCAGTTTTCAAATAATCACCTTATTACTGCAGACCAGGCCATTCGAGACATCATTGCTGAAATTCGCATAGGCGACCAAGTGCATGTTAAAGGCCAGTTGGTAGACTATCAGGCAGACAAATTCCCAGATTTTTGGCGCAAGTCCAGCACCACCCGAGCAGATTCGGGCAACAAGGCCTGTGAGGTCGTCTTTGTTAGCAAGATAGACATCTTGCGTAAAGGTACTGCGGGTTGGTATGCGGCATTTACCATTGGATTGTGGACCATGCTTGTTGTTTTCTTGTTAAAAGGTGTGGTGCTGTATTTGGAGGGTAATGAAAAGCGTCATTAAGACTTGGTGCTTACTAATGGAGCACGAAGATTATCCGACATATTTTTTTGGGACACGCGGTAAATATGTCCTTGTGCGCTCGTCGGCTGCATTCCTGCCGCCGACGGTCCCGGAAAATATGCCGGGTAACCTTCGGGCCCAGTTAGTATCTATGCTTTTACGGGATTGTCCTTAAGGAAGTTCTTCAAACTCAAACCCATCGGGGTGTTTTAGGATAGTCACGTTGTGGACCCGGTACTGATTCTGGCGCCGGTCTTCGAGAAACAGACGCAGGGTTTTCTCAATGACTGGAAAGGCAAGCCGGTCCCAGGGAATCGCATCTTCGTTTAGCAGCGCCACCTCTAAACTTTCCTCTCCAGGACTCGCTAATCCATCTTTAAGCTGTCCGCGGTACATCATATAGACCTGGCTGATATGGGGTAGGCTAAAGACACTATATAGGGCCATGTTCTCGATAATGGCATTGGCCTCTTCCCGTGTTTCTCTGGCCGCTGCCTCCGCAGTGGTCTCTTTGTTTTCCATAAACCCCGCAGGCAAGGTCCAAAGTCCCCAGCGAGGTTCGATGGCCCGCTTGCAAAACAAGATTTTATCGTTCCAGGTTGGGATACAGCCTGCAACAATTTTTGGGTTTTGATAGTGGATGGTGTTGCATTGGTCGCATACGGACCGGGGTAGATGGTCTCCCTTGGGAATTCGTATGGATAAACGGGCGCCGCACTCACCACAATAATTCATTGTTATTGTCAATGCTATTGGATAAAGAGGTCCCGCGAGGGGCTACTTATGATTGAGTTGATCATTGCTTCCGATAAGCCTCCAGATTCACACGTCGGCGTCATCATGGTTGGTGGTAATGGTACCATCGCCCCCGAGCCATGGCCCGGATATATGGTGGAGTCACCGAGCCTGCCAACTTGAATGATTTCTTTGGAGATTTGACGGTCGTGCATACGGAGCAATGTTCGGTCAGAGTCTGGAGGTCGAGACGTTACACTTTATTCTGCTTGGCGTGAAGGGCCTGGAGCAAGTGTTCCGTTAGAGGCACTTGATCACAATCAACCTCTTTCGATAGGATGGAGTATTGTAAGGTGCCAGAGCAACATTCTAATAGTGGGAAATCCTGTCAAGTGAAGAAGATATTTTTGAGTCTCATCGCGGGTCTTATATCTGTAGCCACTGGCGCCAGTGAAATCGATAGTTTTACTCAGCGCTACGATAACTTGCAAGATGTGGGGCCGGTACTGGATGCGCGTACCAATGTTTTGCTGGATCGTGCCATTTCCCGGGCCAACCGTATTGCCGATAAGGGTGCGGACGATGAAGATGGAAATGAGGCAGTGGGTTGCAGTGCTCCCGTATTGTATCGTAGCGTGCGTAAGGAGTTGGGAAGACGTTTTATAGGCCAACTCGAGGTGTTCGTGCACCAGAGCGCCCAAATTGACAAGCGTCGTATGCAACGAAAGAAAACGATATATCGGGATTTTCGGTTTTATGAGGCCCCTTCCATGGGTACCATTGGCCGGATCAGTGCCATTGTGCGGGTACAGGATAACATTGTCGGCTCAGACAAGTTCGGCCATTTTTTTGCCCAGGGATACGGTTACTTTAAACGTGCATACCTGGATGGAAAAGGCGTTGAGAGTGCGTTACGGTTTGGAGAGCTCAGCGAGCGTGTGTTTTTAGGCGCTTTAACCACTGGGGTCTATTCCTATGCGGATCTTGCTGCCAATTTTAATGGTTTGCAATTCTGGACCCAACTTGTGGCGGGGTATGCTGACCCTATGGGGGCAGACGCCTCCAGCAAGGGCCCGTATGTGCATTGTAAAGACAATCGGTGGCAGAGACGTCGGCATTTTACCTGGGCAGATTACATTGATGCGGCCTGGGATGAAGGCGTCAATTGTAACGCGTTTAGGAATAGAACACTCCTGCATCGGGTTTCGATGCGTCTGACGGAGCTGGAACGCCAGACGGGCCACCCCATGCGTTGTCCGGTGAGTATCAGCGCCGCGGCGATGTTAAAAGATAAATATGGCAGGTACTTCCCACGCTTGGTGAATCTTGAGGGCAATCAATCATTAACCGGTCTGCTTCACTTTTAGCCAACCTCTGGTTTGTCGTCGTTTTAAACACCTAAGCCCGTTTCGAGTCCCCAGGAGGGCTATGAACTGAGCCATCCAGTCCCATCACCCTGGGCGAGTTGTACCTATCTCCCATTGGGCTTTCTATGGTGACTAAATTGGCGCCGACCCAACGGGTGTCGATGATGATGGGGTTTTGGTTTACGGCGGTAGCCGCAGCCAACTATTTGGCAGGAACGTTGGAGTTTTTGCTGGCGGAATCCGGTTTGCCCCTGTATTGGTTCTTAGTGGCCAGTTCCATGGAGGCTGGATTGTTGGTGCCCTTGATGGGGCGCCTCATGCATGGGGTGAAATAGCCATTGAATGGCTAGGCGTTTTTGACGGTACCCGTCTTATTTAAGTAATCTTGCTCGTGATACAGATTGCCATTGACGACGGCCCCGGGGTCCATGGCCAGGGAGGAGTAATGCACATCACCCTCTACATGGGCGTCGGCATGGAGCTCCACCCGTTTTCTGGCGATTAAATTTCCATTGATAGAGCCACTCACGATGACCGTGGGGGCATCTACGGTCCCTTCGACTGTAGCAGAACTGCTTAATACCAGTATGGATTTGTCATCTGCGGCAGTGACATTACCATGCACTTTGCCATCTATACGCATGCCACCCTGGAAAGAGATATTACCGATGGCCTCGGTTTTGGCGCTAATCATGGTGTTGATGGTGGCCGCTTTTTGGCCGCTTTTTTTGTTGCCTAACATGTCTTAATTCCTCCAACCATCGTCATGCACACCGCTCAACGCACTGCGATGTGACGGTTTCTGAGCAAGTAGGTTAACTTAAATTGACAGCGCAATCACCCTCTATTTCCAGCTATTCGTCGCGTCTTTCATCGGGCATTATTTGGGTCGAGCTTTGCAACTACTGAGGTGGTAATGTGGTCTATACTTTGTAGTGAATGAATGCGCGGGGGTAAGCACTGATGCTTGATCACATATTGCGTCAAGTTCAGGGGTTTGAGCGTCGGCACGGATACCGCCCAAACGTGGTATTTATCAACCGTCGGCACTATCGGGTGCTTCGGCACAACTATCCCAATCTGTTTCAGGCGGACCCGAGCATCGAACTGGGTTTTCGAATTGCCGTGGTGTCAGAAGACCTGATGAGCCAACCCGAAGCGTTGTTCTTAAGGCCACCCCCCCAGGCTGCCTGAAGCCGGAAACGGGTTTGGGTCTTGGCGCTGTACCGGTTTATCTATGGTCATCTGCTCCGCCCCCTTTTTTTCAATTGCCTTCTTTTTACCTGTTTTTTAGGGCCATTGTGGAGACAATCGACACCTTGGATGCTACCGTCATGCTCATCATTTTCATATAAAATACCATAACTAATTGATTTTAATAAAATAATATTTATTTCGGACTCTATTGACGAGAAGCAGGTGGTAATGTTTTGTGGTGAGTTACAACGTTTAATTAATTTAAAAACTTAATAGTTCCCCTTAACTTATTGATTTTATGGTCTACACTCTGTTTATATCCAAGTAAATTTTTATCGTAGAGGATGAATACATGGAAATCATCAATGATTCCAGGGAGGGGTCAGGCTCAGAGGCAGCCGTTTTGGCGTGGTTGAACGCGGGCCAATATCGCAGCGACCCGTGTGCGCCAGAAAACAGACCTTTGCTTGTGTTGGCCGAGCAGCAAGGTTGGTTGAGAAAAGATCGAGGTCTGAGTGCGTTGGGTCGTGCCGCGCTAAGGGGTTATCAAGTTGCCCAGTGTGAAGTAACCCGTCAACGCCAGGCGAAAGAGCGCCTGTGCCTGGAAAAGAAACGCTACCAACAGTTGTTTGAACATGCCCCCGCTTGTCTGGTAGAGCTCGATTTGAGTCGTTTACGACCTCAATTAGACAAGACCCCGGTTCACGACACAGGCGAGTTGAAGGCTTTTTTGGGCAAACACCCCGAATGGCGGACCCAGGCCGTTGAGAAGTTAAGGGTTCGTGACGCCAATGTTGCTGCCTGCGCACTTTTTGAAGTAGACCACAAATCAAGTCTGCAAGGGTCGTTAACGGATTGGTGTGGAGGTTCAAACGAGGCTGTGTTGCTGTTGGTGCTGAAGCTGTTGTTGGGGCATCAGGGGGTCTTGGAGCATGAGGCTGTTTGTCGCAGTCGACAAGGTCGCCGCCTTGAAGTACTGATAAGCGTGATTTCCGGCCCCACGATGAGCCTGCAACTTTCTTTTGTTGATATCACCAAGAGCAAGAAGCGCGAACGTCAACTCGAGCATCGCGCCCACCATGATGAACTTACCGGTCTGCCCAATCGTGCGTTACTTCGGGATCGTTTAGACACCGGTTTGGCTAGGGCGCAACGAAACAAGCGGTGTTTGGCCTTGTTGTTTATAGACCTGGACGGCTTTAAGCTGATCAATGATAGTCTGGGTCATCATGTTGGGGATGAACTATTGAAGGCTGTGGCCAAGCGCCTGAAGCGATGTGCCCGGCGTAGTGACACAGTGGCGAGGTATGGGGGCGATGAATTCGCCTATATTATGGAAGCTGTACGGTCAAAAGACGACGCAATGGGTGTGGCGCGAAAGATTTTACAAATGATGGCGCCACCCTACTGTGTCGATGGATTTGATGTCTCAGTGACTCCCAGTATAGGCATCGCAATGTTTGATGCCAGTCATCCAGCCATCACACCGCAGGCCCTGATCCGTCATGCGGATGCTGCCATGTACAATGCCAAGGACTCGGGGAATTGTTTTGAATTTTTTGCTGCTGTGGCGAGCTAAACTGGGTGCCAGTGAAGCCCCGGATTGTCAGCGTGTCGGTGATGCCGGGGAGCCAGCGCCTTGATATACTTCGGATGAGACAATATTGGGTGGGATCTATACCGTTATGTTTGAGGCGTACCGGGTAACGTCAGCCGTCCAGACTGGGAAAAAGATCGGCATATTTTTCTATCCATTCCAGTGCAGCCTCTCGACCACTGAGTGACCGCCCTTCTGCCCGCAGTACTTCCTTCCGATAGTGCTCAATGTGGCAAATTTGCTCGACCATCCTGGCTTGGAATACCGAATCTTTGTCGATCAGCTCGGCCCCTACTTCATAGTACGGGGCTTTGGGTTGGCACCATACCACGCGTGCGCGGGTTTCAAACGGTGGATTAACCAAGTCAATGCAAATGTTGAGTGAGGTACCGATATCGAGTTTTGTTTGGGACCGAAAGGCCACCCCCCCGGGGCTGATATTGGACAGGGGCTCATTCATCTTGTGACCGTCCTCGGGCGTAGTAATCCCGATCGGGATATCGGCGGGATGGCGGATGTAGTGTCTCATGATGTATCTTTAGCCTTAGTGACTGATGAGGATATCGGTCAACATTGAACTTTCTTTAAAAGACTTCCATAAATGACCCAAGAACACACAATTATACCTCTAGAGATCAAGCGGGTATCCAATCGTCGCGAGCTGAAGACTTTTATCGGCGTGCCCTTCACTCTATACCAGGACAGTCCTTACTGGGTACCGCCATTGATCAGTGACGATTTGGCGACGTTTAACCCCAAAAAGAATCCGGCCTACGAGACTGCGCAGACGAGATTGTTTGTGGCCTATCGGGACGGCGTGCCGGTGGGGCGTATAGCCGCCATTCTAAATTATGCCGCCAACAAAAAATATCAAACCAAGAACCTTCGGTTTGGTTGGTTCGATACCATCAATGAGTTAGAGGTTGCCCGTAGTCTGTTTGCGGCGGTGGAGGCATGGGCTCGAGAGTTGGGCATGGAGACGCTGACCGGTCCCCATGGATTTTGCGATTTTGACCCCCAGGGTATGTTGACCCAGGGCTATGATCAGCTACCCACAATAGCGACCTACTACAACTATCCCTATTACGTGGAGTTGACAGTGCGTTGCGGTTTTGAGAAAGAGGTGGACTATGTGGAGTTTCTAACTCCGGCACCCACCAAGACGGGCATTCCACCAAAATTAGAACGTATTGCCAAACGTGTGCGTGAGCGGTCCAAGTTGAAGGTGGTCAATTTCAAGAACAAGCGTCAGCTTTTAAAGCGAGCCCCGGAGCTTTTTCAGCTGGTGGATGAAACTTTTGAGGAAATTTACGGTAGCGTGCCCTTGAGTGAGAAGCAGATGCGCTACTATATCAAGAAATATATTTCTTTTGTGAACTACCGTACGGTCAAGATTGCTGTCAACGAGCGTGATGAGATGGTTGGCTTTATGCTGGCCATGCCTAGCCTATCCCGTGGCTTTCAAAAGGCCAAGGGGCGGCTCTTACCTCTGGGGTGGTGGCATATCCTCAAGTCTTTGCGCAGCTACGACGTTCTGGATTTCTACTTAGCTGGGATTAGGTCCCAATATCGAGGTACGGGCGTGGATCTGCTCATGCAATTACAGATGATCGAAGTGGCTTTGGATCTGGGTTTCAATGCGGCAGAATCCAACCCGGAACTGGAGTCAAACAAGAAGGTGCAAGCACAGTGGAAGTACTTCAACCCGGTATTGCACAAGAGGCGGCGAATTTTCAGGAAACGGGTGGCCTGAGTTTATGAATGTGGGTGTACCATGGTCTCCCAAGTGGGGGATCTATTTTTATGCTGCCACTTGCCGGTATAGCATAGTAACTGGCAAAATCCAGTCTTGTTGCTAACAATACTCATTGGTAAATCAGTGAAGAAGATATGGACATAAAAGTCATAGTGGGAATCTTGCTGGGGGTGCTGACGGTGTCCCCAGTGCTTGCCGGCAGCCTGGCCAGCAAGATCGGTGATTATATGCCGTCCTTGGATGAACTGGGTGTGGAGCTAAAGGGCGCGGTAGGTGTGGCCGTTATCTCCTCGCCCGACTACTCGGGGTCGGCAGATAATAGTTTAAGCCTGCTGCCTGTATTGATTGCAAGTTACAAAGATAAATATTATTTCAAGGTCAAGCGAGCGGGTGTATGGTTATATAGCACGGATGATCGCCACCTAAAATTGGGTCTGGCGATTGAGCCGCGTGGCGGTTATGGCGCTGGTGATAGCGATATATTAAGTGGAATGGGGGGGCGCGAGACATCCCTGGAGGCTGGTGTGGCCCTGTATTGGCGGACACCCATAGGCGTCTTGTTAGAAGCCTCCTACGACACGGATATTAGCAGCACTGCTGACGGTAATTCCGCCAATCTTAAAGTCAGTGTGCCCTTTTACCGAAACCAGTCGCTTACACTAGCAGGTTCTGCGGCTGTCGAATGGTTGAGTCGCAATGTAGTGAACTATTACTACGGTGTAATCCCTTCAGAGGCCACCGTATTCCGATCAGCCTATAGTCCAGGCAGTACCTTTAATTATACCTTGGCATTTATTTCGGAGTACCGGTTCGATGAGCATTGGCGATTGATTTCAGGGGCCTCCCTACGGCGCCTGGGTGACGAATCCGCCGAGAGCCCTATCGTTACCGATCGTTACCAAAAATTGGGCTATGTGGGCTTGGGTTGGGGCTTTTAGACCTTTTTAGACAATCTTTTGTTGCCCGAATCGGGTCTGTTACACTGCGCCCCAGATTTTCGCCACGACACAATAGCAAAGGTTTCCAATGAAACAAATTCCTGTTGATGTAGAGATTACATCAGAAAATAAGTGTAGTTATTGCAAGGGCTCTTACTGCTGTACCTACATCACCCAACAGATTGATACTCCCCGCTCCATGGAGGACTTTGATACTTTGTTGTGGCAGGTGTCCCACAAAGATACAGAGGCCTATAAAGATGACGACGGGTGGTTCTTGTTGCTTCCCACCAGATGTATGCACCTTGAAGCCGATGGGCGCTGTAGTATCTACGAGGAACGCCCCCAGGTCTGTCGTGAGCACACCAATGATGGTTGCGAATTCGATGGCCTCGCTGGCGCGGATGACTTTGATTTGTATTTTAAGGACTACGATACCCTGAACGCGTACTGTAAGAAGCGTTATAAAAAATGGGACAATCGCTTTAAGAAATGGGCGAAAGAAAACGAATAGAACTGATTTATATTAGTTCTTTGCCGCAGAGGCGCAAAGACGCGAAGGATTCGCAGAGAATCGAATGTGTTGATTTGCTCAAGAGTGAATGGGTTTAAAAGAGTGGCGTATTGGTGTCGAAAACTGTGGTCTGAGCCGAATGGCACTTACTTAAGGGCACTTCATATTAATTGATAACTCCTTCTCCCTCCGGGAGAAGGTTGGGATGAGGGGATAATAAAATCAGTGTTTTAGCTTTATTTGCTCCCCTCACCCTAGCCCTCTCCCGGAGGGAGAGGGGGCTTAAGTAAGTGCCATTCTGGTCTGAGCCCCCTCTCTCCCAGCCTAAGGAAACATGCTCATTGGGATGTATGGTATTGATGTCCCAGTTTTTCTGGATCAATCATTCCACCTTGCTTAGAGATGGAATCGAAGTTCGAACTAGGTATGCTTAATTGGTGGAGCATAGGGGGGAATGTGTTTTGTGCAATTCTTCTGACTCGATCGTAACGTACGCATAAACGGACATCACCAGAGTTAATGTCACATATATTCTTTAGTTTGGGGCGGATATGGAAATTGTGCACTCTTTTCGCGAGTTCCAATATGATTTTGGACTTGAGAGCAGGATAAGTGGTGACAGTGTCGTACCCGTTAAATGCATAAGGAAATAAATCAATAACCAGTATGCCTAAATGTTTCAATTCTAGAAGTAAATCTTTATTGGCCCAGCCCTTGGTGGGTTTTCTAGTGATCTTTGAGAGATGTACTGGGTAAAGAAATGATGTTAAGCGAGAATCAGGATTGTAGATATAAGTTCGATCTTCACCGAATTGTGGAGATTCTGCCAAAATAATCTGTTTTACAGTCTCCATAGCTTTGTAATTCTTCCACCAGAAATCTTCCATTTGTGCGTATGCTTCGCTCAAATAGGCTAGATCCTTGCTCAAATACTTATTCAATCCCAATTCGGAATATAGCCACATCAAGGCGTCTTTGAAGGGTGGATTGTTACCACTTTCCAATGGAGCGCTGGAAGCTTGGGTATATTGATCTCTCCAACATTTAACAGTCCTCCACCGAGTGTGCTTACTTGCCACAGTACGTTGGCGTCGTATTGCATCTTTGTAGAATTGGACTTTGTCTTGATAGTTTGAATCAATTGCTTCTTGGCCATCATTCTTTGCTGATGGCTGTCCATGTTGAGTATTATCCTGGGGTTCCATCTGTTTTTTGTCATGACCCTCCATTTTACTTTCATGTGTGTCATCACTAAAAATCCAAAAACGATCAACATGAATGCGATAACCATAGCCATACTACGTGTGACATTGGTCTATATGCTTACGGACATTGGATTCTGTTGTGCCGAGTATTCGGGCAGTTTCCTTTATTGACCCGCCTTCTTTGCTGCTGCCGGCTCGGAAAACTATAAGTTTTTTGCCGTGCCTTGTTGGGTCCAATGACACCTGGGTTAGTTTCGCGTTTTTTTCTTTGGTCATAGGTCTAAACTTTTTCATCATGATGCGCTAAAATCATGGTTAATATTATTATTTCTCTGCGTCTTAGCGCCTCTGCGGCCCCCGTATTAAATGAAAGTCGCCAGTAAATTGTATGCTTAAGGCATTATTTCCGCAAAGCTGTGGATGGCATCGAATTCTTCCACGTCATTGATGGGCCGTTGGGAATCGGGCTTATGGATCGCCAACAGATGGGCGATGCCGTAGTTGCGCGCGGCGCGTAGTACCGGCAGACTGTCATCAACCAGCAGGGTGCGTGCAGGGTCGAAGGTCTCCAGTTGTTGTAACTGATCCCAGAAACCATTCTCTTCTTTTGCGGTGCCGACGTCATGGGCGCTGATGATGCGATCCAGGTGTTGCCCCAGGGCCGTTTTGCGCATCTTGATATCTATGCTTTTACCGTGGGCATTGGTGACCAAGGTGAGACGTTTCTTCAGGTGCCGCATGGTGGTGAGAAACTCGATGACATCGGGGTGGACGGCGATGAGGTGATCCACCTCTTGCTTGAGTACGGCGATGTCCATGTCGAGTTCATCGGTCCAGTAATCTACACAGTACCAATCCAAGCGGCCTTCGGCGGCGCGAAAACGGGGTATAAGCCGGGCCTTGGCCTCGGCGGCACTGATACTGTGTTTCTCGCCGTAGCGTTTGGGTACGTGTACTTGCCAGAAATGATTATCAAAATTCAGGTCGAGCAGGGTCCCGTCCATATCCAGAAATAGGGTATCGAGTTGGTTCCAGTTAATATGGGGTATGGTCATGTCTCATTAATGTGGGCGATAATCAGGCTAAAGTAATTCAATTATTGTATAAAGTCGTTTT
Organism: Acidiferrobacteraceae bacterium; assembly: GCA_011052015.1. Lineage (GTDB taxonomy): Bacteria > Pseudomonadota > Gammaproteobacteria > HyVt-429 > HyVt-429 > HyVt-429. The sequence goes on from DRJZ01000014.1 coordinate 15,225, forward strand.
CAACAGGCCAATGGTGCTGTCATTTTAGTGACACCCCACTCGTATGGTGCTTATTCACCACAGAGTTTCTTATGCCGCTGCGCGGCCGCAGATCTACAAGTGACAAGATTCTAAGCTAGCATATAAATCAATGACTTAGAA
>DRJZ01000015.1 GCA_011052015.1 Acidiferrobacteraceae bacterium
ACACGGCCTTGATTGAATCCCCCTCACCCCAACCCTCTCCCGGAGGTAGAGGGGGCTAGGCTTCAGAGCTACCCACAAATTTTTCCGAAGAGCCACAAAAATAATATACGGAGTTTGCTTTGTTCGAGAAAATTCTTGTCGCCAACCGTGGTGAAATCGCGGTCCGTATCGTGCGTGCCTGTTCAGAGATGGGTATTAAGTCCGCCGCCATCTATTCCGATGCGGACCGCCATGCCCTCCACGTCAAAAAGGCCGATGAGGCCTATAACGTGGGCCCTGATCCCGTGGGGGGCTATCTCAATGTCTTTCGTATCGTCAACCTGGCCGTGGCCGCCGGTTGTGATGCCCTGCACCCTGGTTATGGTTTTTTATCAGAAAACCCTCTACTGGCGGACATCTGCACAAGACGGGGTATCACCTTTATCGGACCTGATGCTGCGGTCATCCGCTCCATGGGTAACAAGACCGTCGCCCGCCAGACCATGATGGATGCCGGTGTACCGGTGACACCGGGCTCCACTGGCAATTTACGAGATTGTGATGAGGCCCTGGCCCTGGCCAAAGAGATTGGTTATCCGATCATGCTCAAGGCCACCTCAGGCGGTGGCGGCCGGGGAATCCGCCGTTGCAATGACCCCCAGGAACTGGAACGGAATTACGAGCGCGTGGTTTCTGAGGCCACCAAGGCCTTTGGTAGCGCCGAAGTATTTTTAGAAAAATATGTCGATACCCCACGCCATATTGAGGTCCAGATCATTGGTGATCAACACGGTCACACGGTGCATCTGTTTGAACGCGATTGCTCCATCCAAAGACGCCATCAAAAATTGCTGGAGATTGCACCCTCACCCCAACTCAGCGAAAGGCAACGCAAATACGTCTGTGGCCTGGCGATAAAGGCCGCCACTGCGGCCAATTATAAAAATGCGGGGACCGTTGAGTTCTTGCTCGACAAAAATGGTGATTTTTATTTTATGGAAATGAACACCCGGTTACAGGTCGAGCACACCGTCACCGAACAGATTACCGGTATTGATATTGTCCAGGAGCAAATCAGCGTTGCCAATGGCAAACCGCTGTCGTTTAGTCAGTCCGACATACAGCGCCGTGGCTACGCTATTCAGTTTCGCATCAATGCCGAGGATCCCAAGAACGATTTTCTGCCCAACTTCGGCCGCATTACCCGGTACTATGCCCCGGGGGGTCCCGGTGTACGTAATGATGCAGCAATCTATACCGGATATGATTTTCCACCCCACTACGATTCCATGTGCGCAAAACTCACCACCTGGGCTCTGACTTGGGAGAGTCTGCTGGAACGATCCCGCCGGGCCTTACGAGACATCGGTGTGTTTGGGGTCAAGACCACCGTGCCTTATCATCTGGAGATTCTCAAAACCGCCGAATTTCGACGCGGACAATTTGACACCGGTTTCGTGGACAACCACCCCGAACTGGTAAACTACTCAGTCAGGCATCCACCCTCAGCACTGGCTGCGGCTATCGCCGCTGCTATTGCCGCCCACTATGGAACGTAAATTAATAATGCCCTCTACCGTAAAGATCACTGACCTGATTCTTCGCGATGCCCATCAATCGCTCATCGCCACACGTATGCGCACAGAAGACATGCTGCCCATTTGTGAAAAACTGGACCGGGTGGGTTATTGGTCATTGGAGGCCTGGGGAGGTGCTACCTTTGATGCCTGTCTTCGATTTCTTAAGGAAGATCCCTGGGAGCGCTTGCGACGTCTTAAGGAGGCTCTGCCCAACACCCCTTTGCAGATGTTGTTGCGTGGTCAAAATCTACTGGGTTATCGGCACTATTCCGATGACGTGGCCCGGGCCTTTGTCATCCAGGCCGCAGAAAACGGTATTGATGTCTTCCGTATCTTTGATGCTATGAATGACCTGCGCAATCTCAAGACCTCCATAGATGCGGTCATCAAAACCGGTAAACATGCCCAGGGGGCCATTTGCTACACCACCAGCCCGGTACACACCATTGACCATTTTGTTACTCAAGCCAAGGAGCTTGAAACCATGGGCTGCCACAGCATCTGCATCAAAGATATGGCCGGCCTGCTGACACCGGGTCGTTCCGCAGAATTATTTTCTGCCCTATCATCGGCGTTGGATCTGCCCCTGCACTTTCACTCCCATACCACCGTAGGTGTGGCCAATATCAGTATGTTTGAGGCGGTGATGAACGGCGCCCAGCATGTGGATACGGCAATCAGTTCTTTCTCATGGGGCACCAGCCACTCATCCACCGAAAGCATGATCGTTGCGTTTAAAGATACGCCTTACGACACCGGCCTGGACCTGGCTCTGGTCCAGGAAATTGGTTTTTACTTTCGGGGCATTCGGCCCAAGTACCATCAGTTTGAAAGTGAGTTCTCAGGCATCGATACCCGGGTGCAGATCAGTCAGGTACCGGGCGGCATGATCTCTAACTTGTCCAACCAGCTCAAGGAACAGGGTGCACTGGCTAAGATGAATGAGGTGCTGGCGGAAATACCCCAGGTGCGTAAAGAACTGGGCTACCCGCCATTGGTAACGCCTACCTCTCAGATTGTTGGCGCCCAGGCCGTACTCAATGTTGTCACCGGCGAGCGTTACAAGAGTATTACCAATGAAGTAAAAATGTATCTGCAAGGGCGCTATGGCCGTGCACCTGGACCCATCGACGAATCCCTGCGCGAAAAGGCCATTGGGAGTGATGCTGTGATTGAAAACCGGCCCGCTGACAATCTGAAACCAGAGATGGACAAGCTACGCCACGAAATTGGAGACTTGGCCAAAAATGAGAAAGACGTTTTGAGTTATGCCATGTTCCCGGAAATAGGCCGCCAGTTTCTTGAGCAGCGTGAAGCAGGTACTTTGGAACCGGAAATATTACTGCCGGTAGAGGATAACAAAAAGACTGTCAACGGACACGATGCCCCAACAGATTTCAATATCACCCTCCACGGCGAGACCTATCAGGTCAAAGTCACCGGCGTGGGCCACAAGAGCGAGGATCAAAGGCCCTTTTACCTCACCGTGGACGGTCTACCGGAAGAGGTGCTGGTAGAATCCCTCAACGAAGGCGCTATGGACTCTCCGGCTAAAACGGCTAAAGGTTCGAAACGCCCCAAGGCCACCCACCAAGGGCAGGTCACCAGTTCCATGCCGGGGACCATAGTAGATGTGTCGGTTTCCAAGGGTGACAAGGTCAATGCCGGGGACCCGGTATTGGTGATTGAGGCCATGAAAATGGAAAATGAAGTGCCTGCCCCCATCAGCGGCGTCGTCAAGGCGGTACACGTCAGCAAAGGTGACAAGGTCAATCCTGACGAGGCATTGATTGAGATTGAGTAAAATAAATAACCCAAAACTTGTTCTCGCCTCCTCCTCACCCTACCGGCGTGAACTTTTAGGGCGTCTTCAAATTCCATTTGAAATCCTGGCCCCCAAGATCGATGAAACACCATTGAAGGATGAACCCGCACCGGCATTGGTAGAACGACTTTCCATCTCCAAGGCCAAGGCCGCCGCTGAAAAGTTTCCGAAGGCACTGATCATCGGCTCGGACCAAGTGGCAGTACATAACGGTCACATCGTAGGCAAACCCCATACCCACGACAATGCGGTGCAGCAACTACGCGAGGCCTCGGGGACCCGAATCACCCTCTACACCGGTTTGGTCTTACTCAATGCCAGCACTGGCACCGTGCAAAGCGAGATAGTGCCTTTCCATGTTGTATTTCGATCTTTGAGTGAAGAACAAATCGAAAATTATCTGCGCAAAGAAAAGCCTTATAAGTGCGCCGGAAGCGTGCGTTCAGAAGGCTTGGGGATCAGTCTGTTGGAGCGCTTTGAAGGCGATGATCCGAACACTCTAATTGGTTTACCGCTGATACGGCTGGTTAGAATGCTGGAGAAGGAAGGCGTACAGGTGATCTAATCTACTCTTGATAATTTGCTGCTAAGACGAATCTCTGGTTCCCACGCTCCCGCGTGGGAACCCATAGCCCCGCCCTACCGAGCCAACCATATGCGGCCCCACGCGGGAGCGTGGGGACGAAGCGCTAATATACAACTACCCCGCCAATGGCTATTGGCCTTTAATGTGGAAATAAGACGCGGTGCGAACTTTGCGGTTGCTGTGTTTTTTTCAGGGCATCTAACGGCCTGCGCCACCCATAGGTAGGGCCACCATGATCCTCTGTTTGAACGCGTCGGTTTGGAACGCCCTGGCCATGGCGGCGCCAAATCGTTTGGTGATGCGTTCGACGAAATCCTGTTTTGGCGTGTAGTCTACAATTTTTTCGGCGCCAATAATTTCTCGTGCCACATAACTTGCGCTACCCAAGGCATCTACCAGACCCAATTTCATCGCCTGCTCGCCGGTCCAAAACAAACCAGAGAAAAGGTCCTGATCATGGACCAGCTTCTCGCCACGACCGTTCTGCACCGCTTTGATGAACTGTTTGTGGACTTCCTCCAACAATCGTTGGGCATGTTCCTTGTCATCGGGAGTGAGCGGTGAAAAGGGGTCCAAAAAACCCTTGTTCTCCCCCGCTGTCAGTAATCGACGTTCCACGCCAACCTTCTTCATGGTGTCGACAAATCCAAATCCGTCCATGAGCACACCGATGGAACCGACAATGCTCGCCTTGTTGGCATAAATGGTCTCTGCAGCAACGGCAATATAATAACCACCGGAAGCACAAATATCACTGATGACCGCGTACACTGGCCGGTCTGGATACTTTTTTCGCAACCGTATTATCTCGTCGTTGATATATCCTGCCTGTACCGGGCTGCCACCTGGGCTATTGATACGCAAAATCACCGCCACGGCTTGTTCTTCTTCAAATGCAGCACGCAGGCCTGCCACTATTCGGTCGGCATCGACATCCATACCTGGCCCGATAACCCCTTCAATGTCCACCAGGGCGGTATGTTTACCACTGATGCTCCCCACACCGTCACCCATGGCCACAACGAAGAGCACGACAAGATAAATAGCAAAAAATAATTTGAAGCCAACATTCCAACGCCGTGATATGCGCTGTTCCTTAAACTGTTCCAAAGCCAGTTTCTCGAGCACGTCTCGTTCCCAACTGGGCTTTTTGTCAGCACCGGATTTATTTTGTGTTTCAGACATCGGATTGACCTTCAATAATTTTTTCCAAGTGTACTCCTTTTCCATCTACAAGATGCACTTCCTCCCCAACTTCCCGTATTTTTATGGCTATCAAGCCCCTACCGGCACAACGCCCACTAATACACTCACCCGTGAGCGGGTTATAGCGGGCCCCATGGGTAGAGCATATAAGCTGTTGCCCGGTACTATCAAAAAAGATTCCCGGTTGCCAATCCAGTTCTACACCGATATGTGCGCATTCATTGATGAAGGCCTTGATTTCACCGTCAAAGCGTATGACGAAGGCAGACCGGGACCGGCCGTCGAGTTGCACGACAAAACGCACGCCAAGACCGCTGTTCTCAAGCTCACGGATAGCACATAGTCGTGTGGCAGAATCCTTTTTCATGTCAGCCAGCAACACACTGACTGAAATGAATCCAGGCAGGCCAACGGCTTGTGATTGAGTAGGCGTTGGCGCTCATGCACACCGTAGCTAACCGCCAACGATACCAGTCCGGCTTCATTGGCCATTTGCAGATCATATTCGGTATCACCCACCATAATCGCCGCATCCTTGTCATGGCCGGTTTCCTTGAGAATGTCGAACAACATTTGTGGGTGGGGCTTGGACCTTGACTCATCGGCGCAGCGGCTGGCTGAAAAGAGACGACCTACATGGGTGCGCTCAAAAATCCTATCCAAACCCCGCCGGGCCTTGCCTGTGGCAACGGCTAAAGTGTAACCCTGGTCAACGAGCTCTACCAATCCGGTTTCTACATCAGGGAAAAACTCCATCGGGGTTTGATCCAGATATAAAAAGTGCTCCCGGTAACGACTGACCACTGCATCCTTGGCTGTTTGGTCAAGGCTGGGAAATAAAATCTTCATGGCCTCGGTGAGCCCAAGACCGATAACGTTTCGAACCGACTCATCGCCCGGATACGGTGCACCGGTATCGGCCGCTGCCTGTTTAAAACAGGTCACTATCTTGAGGGCCGAGTCCATTAGGGTGCCATCCCAATCAAAAATAATAAGTTTAAATCGGTCTATCACGATAATCGCCGTCTATGGGTGTAATTCTGCAAGTCCTCTGATAATGGTGTCTCAATGATCTTCACCTTGCCAGAGTCTGGATGGACAAACTGGAGCCGTGAGGCATGCAAAAACAATCGATTTAGACCCTGTTGTCGGCATTGCTTATTGAAGACACGGTCACCGTACTTCTCATCTCCGGCAATGGGGTGACCTATATGAACCGCATGGACCCGGGCCTGATGGGTACGGCCGGTATACAACTCGATTTCCACTAAAGCACAATGGTCAAGCTGCTTGGTCAACCGAAAACCACTGCTGGAGGGTCTGCCCTCTTCGGAAACTTCCACCATGCGCTCCCCGGAACGTACCACATTCTTGACCAAATTGGCGTCCACCCGGCGCTGTTTTGCGCCCTTCCACGGTCCCCGAACCAGGGCGATGTAGGTTCGTCTTATCCCCTTTTCGGCATGGTTTCGCAGGGAAGCATGAAGAGACAAAAGCGCGCCCCGGCTCTTTGCGATTAGTAAGCATCCGGAAGTCTCACGGTCCAGGCGGTGTACTAACTCCAGATAAGTTTGCTGAGGCCGGCTACGGCGCAAGTCCTCAATAATGCCGAGGGAATAACCGCTGCCACCGTGGACCGGTATGCCACTGGGTTTGTCCATCACCAGCAAAAACTCGTCCTCATAGACCACCCTGGGCTCGAGCTCAAAACTTGGAAGATGACTAAAGTCCTCGCGGGCCGCGGTCCGAATGGGGGGGACCCGGACCACATCGCCCTCACGCAATCGATAGTCCGGGCGTACGCGGCCTTTATTGATGCGGACTTCGCCAGTACGCACAATACGATAGATGTGGCTCTTGGGGACCCCTTTAAGGGCCGCCAAAAGGTAGTTATCCAGCCGTTGGCCACTATGCTGGGCATCCACTTCCACCCATTTAACCTGTAATTTTTCGGAGATTTTGCTCATAACTTACTAATAAATAATAACAGATTGATGAATTAGACATGGGCTGATATAGTGTCCCTAGCGTGAATTCCGCGTGGCGCCGCAACCTAAGGCGACAAACCCCGCGTGAACGAACGATTTCTTAGGTGCCCGGCCAATGCGGGGCACCGGAATTCGGCCTATCCGGCCCGCGGCAAGCGCCCGGCCATTATCCGCCGAAAGGTAAATCAAGTTGCGCTCATAACGACGCAACCCAACTGAACATTAGTACGCTCCCCCTACCCCGTAGTCAGAGCGATAGCCGAATCACAGCCGACTCAGCTGTTTATACGCAGGGTCGCTAAGGTGTATCACCTGCGCTAAAACGCTTGGACGTAGCGCACCGGGGAGCGTCGAGGACCAGACGCATGAAAAGAATGTTGTTTAACGCAACTCATCCTGAAGAGTTGCGTGTAGCCATCGTTGATGGCCAGAAGTTAATCGATCTTGATATCGAGTCCACCTCCCACAATCAGAAAAAGGGCAATATTTATAAAGGCATAGTCACTCGAGTTGAGCCCAGCCTTGAGGCGGCCTTCGTTGACTATGGTTCCGAGCGCCAGGGGTTCTTGCCGCTAAAGGAAATCTCCCGCATTTACTTTAGCAACTACTCTGGCTCTACACCCATGGCTCAGGTGCGGATTCGAGACGTTATAAAGGAAGGCCAGGAACTCCCGGTACAGGTCGAAAAGGAAGAACGCGGCAACAAGGGCGCCGCCCTCACCACCTTTATCAGTCTCGCCGGACGCTATCTGGTGTTGATGCCCCGCAACCCCAAGGGAGGCGGTATCTCCAGACGCATTGAAGGTGAGGAACGGGCGGAAATTCGAGAGGCCCTGGCCCAAATTACGGTGCCCACTGAGCACGCCCTCATCGCTCGCACTGCGGGCATTGGCAAGAGTGCCGAAGAACTACAGTGGGATCTGGATTATCTCATGCAGCTATGGGAGGCCATCAGTAAAGCTACCGATGAGCGCCCGGCACCCTTTTTGGTCTACCAGGAGAGTAATCTGGTAGTGCGCGCCATTCGCGATTACCTGCGCAATGATATTGTCGAGATCCTTATCGATAGCACTGAGATTCACGAGCGTGCCGAACGCTTTATGCAGCAGGTAATGCCTCACAACCTGTCTAAGCTAAAGCTCTATCACGACAATGTGCCGTTGTTCTCTCGTTTTCAGATCGAGCACCAGATTGAATCGGCCTTTTCTCGCAACGTGCAGTTGAGCTCGGGTGGCGCTCTGGTTATTGACCATACCGAAGCGTTGGTGACTATCGACATCAACTCCGCCAAGGCGACCAAGGGCGCCGATATCGAAGAAACCGCCTTGCAAACAAATCTTGAAGCCTCCGATGAAATCGCCAGACAACTACGCCTGCGGGATCTGGGTGGCCTGGTGGTCATCGATTTCATCGACATGTCTTCCACGCGAAACCAGCGTGCCGTCGAAAGTCGCTTACAAGAAGCTTTGCGCGTGGATCGTGCCAGAGTTCAAGTCGGTCGCATCTCCAAATTTGGTCTTCTGGAGATGTCTCGCCAGCGACTACGCCCTTCTCTCGGCGAATCTAACTACAAGGTCTGTCCCCATTGTGACGGTACCGGTTTTATACGCGGGGTTCAGTCATTCGCCTTGAGCATATTGCGCATCATTGAAGAAGAGGCCCTGAAGGAAAATACCGAGGCTATTCATGCCCACTTACCCGTGGATATTGCTACTTATCTCCTTAATGAAAAACGACATGAGATAGGCTTGCTTGAGCAACGCCTCGGCAATCAGGTGTTTATGATTCCTGAAAAGGCCCTACACACACCGCAATATCAAATTAAGCGTCTTCGCAATGAACAGCTTGAGGATGTCGTCGGCCAAGCCAGCTATCAAATCAAAATGGATGAAGAGGATGCCGAAAAAATCGTAAAACCTGTTTCCAGGGCCAACGAAAAGGCAGCTGTAGCAGAGATCACCCCAACGTCGGTGGTGCCGACAAAAAAATCACCTGGGTTTTTCGCTCGATTAGTGGCAAGCCTATTGGGTGGTAGCAAGCAGAAAAAACCTGTAAAAAAATCGAGCCAAACTCAAGGACGTGGCCGTCAACAACCACAACGTCGTCACAGCACATCCGCACAGGGAGGCGCTCGCCGTCGTGGTGGTCAGCGAGACAATCGTGGCGGCCAACGCGATAACCGAGGTGGCCAACGTGACAGTCGTGGCGGCCAACAACGCAAAGTCAAAGACACGAGCAAGACTCAAAGTCACAGCAACCAAACCAGAAATAACGACCAGCAAGCTGGTCGTCAAGAAAATAAGCAAAGTAACCGCCAGGACACCCCGGTCAACAGGGCGCCCCACAACGAAGACAGCGGACAACAACGTAGTAACCGCAGCGGCAGCGGCAGCGGCAGCGGCAGCGGCAGCGGCAGCGGCAGCGGCAGGCGCCCACGCCGCAGCCGTGGCCGT
>DRJZ01000016.1 GCA_011052015.1 Acidiferrobacteraceae bacterium
CGAAAACTGCTGACCATACTCAATGTGATGGTTAAAAATGACACCCCTTGGCACCATAAAACCGCTACCACAACTTGACATTAAACACAGTTGCTTGTGGGGTAGAAGGGATTATCAATTAATAGAAATGCCCATAAAACTTTAATCCACGGGATAGGAATCACTCAAGGTGATCACGTCGGAGATGCGGCCATCGAGTTGGCCGGCAATCAAGGCCTCGCTGAAGGCATAAAGATCTTCAAACACCGCCATACCTTTAATCTCATCCTTGCCCATATTGTCGAGGGTTTTTTTACCTTTTCCGGTGAGCACCAGGATGGGCAGGGCATCGACCACCTGGGCGGCCTGAATGTCCCGCAGCGAGTCACCCACTACGGGTACGCCGGTAATGTTGATGTGCAGTCGGTCGGCTATGTCACGAAACATGCCCGCTTTCGGTTTACGGCAATCACAACCGTCGTCGGGACCGTGGGGACAGAAAAAGATGGCATCGATTTCACCCCCTTTCTGCCTGATTTGATCCAACATGCGCAGGTGAATTTGGTTGAGGGTATCCATGTCAAACAGACCCCGGGCCACACCGGATTGGTTGGTGGCCAGGACCACCCGGTAGTCTTCCCGGCAAAGCCGGGTAATGGCCTCAAGACTTCCGGGGATAGGAATCCATTCCTCCGGTGACTTGATAAAGTCGTCGGAGTCCTCGTTGATCACACCGTCCCGATCCAAAATTACCAATCGCATAAGGCCAGTCCCGTCACTTGTTCAATTCTCTGGAATATAACGCAGAGCTCGCAAAGGTCAATCCCGAAATTCAGACACCCGAATTCGACCTTTGACCATCCTGGATTTGCGCTTATTGAGCTTTTCCATCTTGTCCCAAAAGGCCTGTTTAAGGTCGAAATCTGCAGAGATGGCGGTACCGAGTACCAGGATGAATAAATCTGCACATTCTTCGGCCAGCTCAGTAACATCTTTGCCCTTGGTCACACAGGAGGAAATCTCCCCCAGTTCTTCCGCCATCAACGCCACCCGATAGGCCAGTTCTTCACCGCCAGTGGACTTAAAATCGTGTTTGTCGTGAAAGGCCTGGACCTTGGCCAACATGTCATCATAGGAATCTGTATTCATACGTATTGTCCTATTTCGTTTCAGCCACAGAGGCACGGAGGGCACTGAGGATCAAATATAGATATTCCAGTTTTAGCTCAGAAAAATTAAGCCCTGTTTTTGCAGCACTTAAGAATAGATTAATTCTCTGTGTTCTCCGTGTCTACCCCACAAGGGGGGCACCGAGGTCTGTGGCAAGAACGTAGTTAACTCTGCAACTTTGAAAGATCAGCCACTCTCAGGAACAGGTCACCGAGCCGTTTAAGCAGGCGCAATCGTGCGTCCCGTAGTGCCGTATCGTCCACCATCACCATGATGTCATCGAAAAACTTATCCACGCTATCGCGCAGGCCTGCCAGGGCCTTGAGGGCATCACGATAATCACCAGACGCGAACAATGGCGATAGCTCGGCGGTCATGGCGTCGACCTGTCTGGCCAGGGATTGTTCTGTGGGCTCAACCAATAGGGCCGAATCATCGCCAGCGGCCTGGGCCACCTTTCCGGCCTGACGCAGGATATTGCGAATACGTTTATTAGCGGCGGTCAGGCTCTCGGCCTCGGGCAGTTTTCGAAAGGCCATCACCGCCCGTACCCGTCGGTCAAAATCTCTGGGTTGGGCAGGTCGGCACACCCGTACCGATTCAAACACATCGACGCTGATGCCGTTGTCCTGATAGTAGGCTCGTAAGCGTTCCATCATGTAATCATATACACGGTCGGCCACCCCGTCAGATTTAATCAGACCACCGTACCCCGCCACGCACCGCGCCAATAACTGATTAAGATCCAGTTCCAGGCCTTGTTCAATCATGATGCGCAACACACCTAGTGCCGCACGCCGTAAGGCAAAGGGGTCTTTGACACCGCTAGGCTCTTCTCCAATACCAAAGATACCCACCAAACTATCGAGTTTGTCGGCAATGGCCACGGCGCGGCCCACATCGCCTTGGGGCAGTCGATCACCGGCATAGCGCGGCAGGTATTGCTCTTCCATGGCGGCGGCAAGCTGTGGGTCTTCGCCATCGTGGCCTGCATAGTAGCGGCCCATGGTCCCTTGTAAGCTGGGAAATTCCCCTACCATGCCAGTCAAAAGATCGGCCTTACTCAGCAGTCCGGCCCGTTCCGCCAGGGTGGGACCGACACCCAGGTCTGCGGCAATGGTCCCCGCTAACTTACTCAGCCGTTCTGCCTTGTCGCCCATGGAGCCCAGTTTGATATGGAACACCACGTCGGCAAGCTCTTCCACGTGGTCGGCCAATGCGCCCTTGCGGTCGGTGTCCCAAAAAAATCGTGCATCAGAAAACCGGGCCGCCAGCACACGTTCATTACCCTTGCGGATCTTCGCTGGGCTGCGGCTTTTGATGTTGGCAACGGTAATAAAATAGGGTAGTAACGTTCCCGCCTTTTTTGTTACTGCAAAATATTTCTGATTGTCGCGCATGGTGGTAATCAAGGCCTCGGCGGGCACCTTTAAAAACGCCTTGTCGAACCCGCCCAATATGGGTTGCGGCCACTCCACCAGACCAGTAACTTCATCAAGCAAGGCGTCATCCACCAAAACCTGCCCCTGTTTGGCCTTGGCCAAACGCGCCACACCTTTCTCAATCTTATTGCGACGTTTGGAAAAATCGGCGATGACATGGCCGCGGGTCTCAAGAATATCAGGGTAGACCGTCGCGTTACGCAGCGCGATGGGTTTGGGATGGTGAAAACGGTGCCCCTGGGTATGGCGCCCGGATTTAACCGATAACAATGCCGCCGGTATCACATCGGCACCATGGAGCAACACCAGCCAATGCACCGGGCGCACGAACTCGGCGTCCATATCGGCCCAACGCATGCGTTTTGGAATCGGCAGCTTGCCCAGGGCACCGGCAAGTATATCGGGAATCAATTTTTTCGCCGCCTGACCTTTTTGGCGCTTTCGGTATACCAACCAGCTGCCTTTGTCGGTTTCCAGGCGCTGTAATTTATTGATGGCAACGCCACAGGAACCGGCAAAACCCAATGCCGCCTTGGTCGGCACACCGTGTTCATCAAAGGCCGCCTGTATTGCGGGGCCACGACGCTCTTGTTCGCGGTCCGGTTGACGCAGCAATACGGCGGGTACCTTGACTGCCAGACGCCGTGGTGTGGCATAGATCGCATAATCTTCGCTGTCCGGGGCGACGAGGGCCGCTTGTTGTAGCCCTTTATAAAGGTGTTCACCCAGGGCCGCGCTCAATTTAGACAAAGCCTTTGGGGGCAACTCCTCAGTGCCCAACTCGACTAACAGGCTGGGGGCTGCGACCTTTTTCTTTTTTATTGCCATGGCTCAGCGACCCTAGCGCCTTACGGTAGAAGATTTCGATTTCTTGATGCGCGGAAAACCCAGGGCCTCACGACTTTCATAATAAGCCTGGGCCACGGCACGGGACAGTGCCCGGATACGGCCAATGTAACGGGCGCGCTCGGTGACACTGATGGCGTGACGGGCATCAAGAAGATTAAAGGTATGTGAGGCCTTGAGCACCAAGTCATAGGCCGGCAAGGGCAGACCCGCCTCCACCAGGGCCTTACTCTGTGTCTCGTAATGATCGAAGTGACCAAACAGGGTCGGCACATCGGCGTGTTCAAAATTAAACGTCGACATCTCCACCTCGTTTTGATGGAAGATGTCACCGTAACTCAACCCCGCCGCCCACTTGAGATCAAACACACTGTCTACGCCCTGCAGATACATGGCGATGCGCTCGAGCCCATAGGTAATTTCACCGGTGACCGGTTTACAATCGAGCCCCCCGACCTGCTGGAAGTAGGTGAACTGGGTCACCTCCATGCCGTCCAACCACACCTCCCAACCCAGACCCCATGCCCCCAGGGTGGGCGACTCCCAGTCGTCTTCTACAAAGCGGATGTCATGGGTCAAAGGATTGATGCCCAGCATACGCAGAGAATCGAGATAAAGTTCCTGGATGTCCAGCGGTGAGGGTTTGAGAATGACCTGGTACTGGTAATAATGTTGTAACCGGTTGGGGTTTTCTCCATAACGGCCATCGGTGGGCCGGCGGGACGGTTGTACGTAGGCGGCACGCATGGGTTCGGGGCCAATGGCGTTTAAAAAGGTAGCCGGGTGAAAGGTGCCCGCGCCCACTTCCATGTCATAGGGTTGCATCAACAAACAACCCTGGTCTGACCAAAAGTGTTGCAGGCTGAGTATCAAATCCTGGAAGGTCAAATCGAATCTCTTATCAATAAGTTCAAGGGCACTTCTATTAATCCCCTCTCCCTCCGGGGGAGAGGACTAGGGTGAGGGGAGCAAATAAAGCTAAAACACTGATTTTATTATCCCCTCATCCCAACCTTCTCCCGGAGGGACCTCGGTGCCCCCTCGTGGGGTAGAAGGAGTTATCAATTAATAGAAGTGCCCTCAAGGTAGTAAGGCGTGGCGTGCGCGCTTTGGCGCTGGCCGCATTTTAGCAGGCCCCGAGATCATAAATCTTCTTCTTCGCCCACATCGGCAGGGATTTCTGGTTCTGCCACAGGCTCGGCTGGCCCCATCAATTCCTGCGGCCACGGTTTTGGGGAAGCACCTTCATCGCCATTTTTATCCTGACTACTATCGGTCTGTCCAGCACTGCGAATGCCCAAACTCCGGTATACGCGGCGTTTTATCTTGGCTAAATGGCTTAGATAAAAGGCGCTACGGGAATGGGGATTACTGTTTTTCGGGCTTGGAAGTGAGGCGGCCAGGCCAATGGCTTCGTCCAAGGTCACTGTGGCCACGGATTTGTTCCAGTAAGCACGGGAGGCGGCATCCACGCCATAGATTCCAGTCCCAAATTCAACGACGTTGAGGTACAGCTCAAGTATACGGGTCTTAGGCAGATTTTTTTCCATGGCCCAGGTCATCACCGCCTCATGCCATTTGCGCAGCGGATTGCGTGAAGGCGTAAAAAACAGGTTCTTAGCAGTCTGCTGAGAGATCGTGCTTGCCCCCCGCGCCACTTTGCCCTGTTTCAGGTTGTAATTAAATGCGCGGCGCATGGCGGTAAAGTCAAAACCACTGTGCCCAAAAAAATTAGCGTCCTCGGCAATCACCGTGGCCCGAATCAAATATCGTGGAATCTGATCAATACTGACAGGACGCCAGCGCAGTACCGGTAAACTTCGATCTGCCAGTTGCCGGGTTTCATAACGCTCAATGAAGCGGGATTTAGTAATAGGTACGTTGCGATTAGCAAGCCGGGGCCAATCTGGCCAAATGTGGGCAAGGTAGAAAATATCAAAAACCACAAGAACACCCGCCACATAAGCCGCGCCACGTAGCCAACGCCAGTAGCGCTGCACCATTAATTTTGTGGTGGAGAAATCCATCATGTAATCAGGGATAAAGGCAACAAATCCGGACAGTCCGGCGGCCCATTATACTAAGGAGTACGAAAGCTGCCCATATAGGTAAGTGCAAACCATGTGCCAAATAAGGCCCCTTGTTGTCATAAAACTTAGGGCCAGTAACGTAGACATCCCCCATCAATTCGGATATGGTTTGCCCTCGTTGGATCGGCCACGCCGAAATCACCGAGGAGGAGCGGACCTTAACGTATACTATAAATACGGGTCACTATATTTACTATAAGAAAATAAAGAAAGGGTCTGCTTTGCGGGCCCTTTTCTTATGGTATATAACCCAGCATAGACAGTACCGGCAAAAACCAAGCACCTCCCTTGAACTTGCCATTCGTAGACCCTGTTTCATTCTTTGTCTGCTTCACCCAAACCAAATGGTACCCTTAATCTAAACCAACGCACCCATGAGTATCACACCTAAAGCTGTCGTCCTGATTTCAGGTGGTCTCGATTCCATGCTGGCGGCCAAAGTGGTCCTCGACCAGGGTGTACACGTAGAAGGTATTAATTTTTTTACCGGATTCTGCGTCGAGGGCCATACCCATGCCATTCGCAATCAAGATCACAAAAAACCCAAACGCAATAACGCCCTGTGGGTGGCAGAACAACTGGGGATTAAACTGCATATCGTGGATGTCATTGAGCAATACAAAGACGTGGTGATTAATCCCAAGCATGGCTACGGCGCCAATCTCAACCCCTGCCTGGATTGCAAAAGCTTCATGGTGCGTAAGGCCAAGGAATGGATCGAGGCCCATGGCTTTGATTTCATTGTGACAGGCGAGGTCATCGGTCAACGGCCCATGTCGCAACGACGAGACACCATGCCAGTCATCGCCCAGGAGTCCGGTGCCGACGACCGGCTGCTTCGCCCCCTATGCGCCAAGCTGTTACCCGAGACACTGCCGGAACGGGAGGGCTGGGTAAACCGTGACGCCCTATATGATTTTAACGGTCGTTCCCGCAAACCACAAATCGCCCTGGCCGAACAATTTGGTATCGAAGACTATGCCCAACCTGCCGGCGGATGCTGCTTTCTTACCGACGAAAAATATTCCGACAAGCTACGTGATCTGTGGGTTAGTCAAGGCGAGAAACGCTACGAAATCGACGATATTATGTTGCTAAAGGTGGGGCGCCACTTGCGGCCACGACCCCATTTTAAATTGATTATCGGCCGCGACGATGGTGAAAACAATTATCTAAAAGGTTACCGGCACCGCTTTACCTATATGTATGGCACCAGTCACAACGGCCCTCTGGTTTTGGTCGAGGGCCAAACCAATGATAGCGATCTGGAGCTTGCTGCACGCATCACCGCCCGGTTTGGGCAGGGACGGGATGCGGACAATGTACGCATTGAGGTGGTGGAACAGACCGGCGATCCACGTAATTTTAAGGTGGTGCCCCTAACCCGCAATGAGATGCAAGAAGCGTGGTACATATGAGCCACCATAAGCTTGATGCTACCAACCTATTATGCCCCATGCCCGTCATTCGCACCCAGGACCGCGTCGCGGAACTGGCGTCCGGTGATATTCTGGAAATCCATTGCACCGACCCCGGCGCCCTACACGATATTCCGACATGGTGCAGGATCAACGGTCACCGCGTTGTCGGCACCCAACAGGCCAACAATGAAATTATCGTTACCCTGCGTGTGGGTAGCTAAAACTCTCAATCGGGTTCACCATAGCTAAACAATGGCTGACTTACACGACCACGGTACACACCACGCCATGCTGGATACCAGTGACCCGGCACGCTATCGGGCCAGCCGTCGTGTCACCCTCGTCAGCCTGGCCATCAACACCTTACTCGCCGCGGGCCAAGTCGTGATTGGCATCTTTGGCCATTCCCAGGCCCTGGTGGCGGACGGTATCCACACCCTGTCCGATATCGCCACCGATTTACTCGTCCTCTTTGCCATCAAACACGGCGCCAAGGCCGCCGATGCCGAGCACCCCTATGGCCATGGCCGTATCGAAACTGCCATCACTGTAGTACTTGGAGCAGCCTTAATTGCGGTAGCCAGCGGCATTGCCATCAACGCCGGTATACGTTTACGCCAACCGGGGCCTTTACCCCTGCCCGATATACTGACCTTGTGGGTCGCGGCGGTCACCATACTCGCCAAAGAGGGCCTGTACCGGTATACGGTTCATGCCGCAGACCGCTATCAATCCAATCTGTTGCGGGCCAATGCCTGGCACCATCGCAGCGACGCCATCTCATCGGTTATCGTCTTTGTGGGTATTGTCGGCAGTCGGGCCGGTTATCCCTACCTGGATGCCCTGGCCGCCCTGGGTGTGGCCATGATGATCACTCAAATTGGTTGGCACTTGGGTTGGTCCGCCATCAAAGAACTCATTGACACCGCACTGAGCAAAGAGGAGGTGGCCAAAATACGTGATGCCATTCTGGGTGTCCAGGGCGTCAAAGCACTGCATATGTTGCGCACCCGCCGTACCGGGGGACATGCATTGGTGGACGTCCATATCCTGGTGGACAGCAAAATCAGCGTGTCCGAGGGGCACTACATCAGTGAGACCGTGCGTCTGCACATTTGCGAGGTGCTCGACAGCGTGAGTGACGTGATGGTCCATATCGACCCGGAGGACGATGAGCTGGCCATGCCCACCTTGGGTTTACCGTTACGACAGGAGTTTCTGGGTGAACTCAATCGCAACCTGGTCGGCATTGAAGAGGCCACCCAGATCAAGAAGGCCAGTCTGCACTACCTCAATGGCCAGATTCATGTGGTGTTGTATTTGCCGGTAGACATCGTCCAGGGCGAGACACAACGGGCACTGCTGCTGCAACGCTTCCGTGATGCGGTCCAGGATAATCCCCAGGTCGGCAGCCTGGACCTGTGTTACCTCTAACGCATCAGGGGCATGCATTTCCCCCTCCAAACCCGTATCTGTATCAAGAAATGGTGAATGTTAAGCTCAGAGAAATTGCCTAAAAATAAATCACTCCGATTCCTTTCCTCTTCTACGCCCAAGGCGCACCAACCTTGACTGTCGGACAATAATGTCCGACACTGTTTTTGTATGAAGGGAATCGATACACCGTTGTTCGCAACCCGAAGGATGAACTAAAGCGCGGCACCTATCACGCGATGTTGAGGCAGCTCGATCTGGAAGCGCAAGACCTGTTCGAATAGGAGGCACACATGAGAGCGTTCGAGTACCCAGTATGGTTGACGCCCGCCGAAGAAGGCGGGTTTGTAGTGACCTGCCGCGACTTGCCCGAGGTGATCACCCAGGGCGAGGACCTGCACGATGCACTGATGCGGGCAGCTGACGCGATGGAGGAGGCCTTCGCTGCACGTATCGACGATGAACTGGAATTCCCGCTGCCGTCCGAGATCCAGGAAGATGAACATCTTGTTGCACCATCTGCGGAGATGGTGGCCAAGGCGGCTTTGTACGTAGCGCTTCGCGAGGCGGAAGTATCTAAAACGGAACTGGCGCGCCGTCTTGGTGTTGACGAGAAAGTGGTGCGAAGGTTGTTGGACCCGCACTACCGTTCAAAGCTGCCACGCCTGGCAGAGGCCGTTCAGGCGTTGGGCAGGCGGCTGCGGATTGAACTGGCCGCGTAATCCACGTTCCCCGCCATCTAACACACCCCTGAACTCGATTCTCAAGGGTCTTGCCACATGGAAAGCAAAAGGCAAGACCTGACCCTGAGAGCTTGAGGAGAGCTGTGAGAGCTGTGAGAGCTGTGAGAGCTGTGAGAGCTGTGAGAGCTGTGAGAGCTGTGAGAGC
>DRJZ01000017.1 GCA_011052015.1 Acidiferrobacteraceae bacterium
ATCCTTTTTTCAGCAGAAGGTCGGCTAGTAGGGTGCCATCTTGGCCTGAGACGCCACAAATTAAGGCTCGTTTCATAATATTTGGATGCATTGGGAAAAGAATCGATTTTTGGGTTGGGGGTGGGGTCGAACGACAACTAGCTAAACCCGATTCCATTTGGTTCCTATTGTTTTATGCGCATGTTCATTGTTGTCGTTGCCCACATGATACACGATCATACCGACTATCCTATCGATGCTGAACTATATGCCAAATCCCCACCGTTAGGTCCAAAGCGTCCAGCGATTTACAGGCCGGGGTGTTTGGGAGCAACGGGCGTTTTCGGATCTGGCGGTGGGCGATACCAGGGACGGTAGTGCCATCTTCCTCGGTGTATGTAGCGGCGAGGCAGGTACGGACGCCTCAGGGACCTACAGGCCTGCTGCCATGGAAAGGTCACCAGATAAAGCCATATTAGTCGAATGGGTATTCCATTACCCTACCGATTTCCCGTATACTTCCAAACCCAGTTGCGTTTGGGGTAACACCTTACAATTGGATAGCAATGGATCTTTCAGCAGGTGATAAGGAGGAACGGTGGCTTTAAATCAGAGTGAATCAATCAAATCCGGCCAGTTCGAAAGCCAATTGTTGGCTGATACACCGATGCCCCTATCGGTTAAGCCAGTAGTCCCTAATTATCCAATCCTGGGCAAGCTTGTTGGCCCCAAAGATGCGAGTCCGCTAAGGGTGCTTCATGTGTACAAATTATTTAGTCCGGTTCGTGGGGGCGGAATCGCGGCTATGGAATCCATCATTAGAGGTCTTAAAGGTCGGGTTTCGGCATCTGTGTTGGTGGCCACCAAGGTAGGGTTGGGAGGTCAGGACCAAAAGTGCGGCGCCAAAGTGCGCAGAGTGATGTCTCTGGGATACATAAAGTCCATGCCAGCCGCCCCTACCTTGCCGTTTTGGTACGCTGTGATGTCCCGTCAGGTAGATTTGATACATGTGCATTTACCGTTTCCGATTGCTGATCTGGCGATGAATCTATGGCGACCACAGGCACCGGTTGTGGTGCATTGGCATAGCGATATTGTCCAGCAGGTCTGGACAAAACGTCTGTTACGACCGTTTCTACGCAGGAGTCTTAAGCGGGCAAACAAGATTATTGTGGGTAGCCCCAGACACATCGAGTCATCAAAAGAACTGCAGCCATTTAAGGATAAGTGTGTTGTTGTTCCCTACGGCATTGATATTGATAAGTGGTCCGTTGCGGACAGTGCGGTCAAATCGGAAGTAAACGCTCTACGAAAGAAACATCCGCGCATGGTGCTGTTTCTGGGTCGGCTGGTCGCGTACAAGGGCCTGCCCGTCTTGCTCAGGGCAATGAAAGAAGTGGATGGCTCATTGGTGATTGCCGGCGAAGGCCCCATGGAGTCCGTACTGCTACGTCTTGCCGGCACACTAGGCGTAGAAAATAAAGTTACTTTCACCGGTGCATTGTCCTTTCAAGAACTCAAGGCCCACTATCATGCCTGCTCTGTGTTTGTTCTTCCGTCTATATGGCGAAACGAGGCGTTTGGATTGGCCCAGATAGAGGCGATGGCGTGCCGCAAACCCGTGGTGAACACCGACCTGCCCACAGGTGTTCCTTGGGTCGCCCGTGACGGTATTGAGGGCATTACCGTAGCGCCTAATAGTGCTCGTGAACTGGCGCAAGCAATCCAGAAATTGCTGGATACCCCGGATTTAGCGAAAAAACTAGGTGATGCCGGTTTCGATCGTGTTAGTACAAAGTTTAATCAGACAATAACCAGCGAAAAACTTTATTCCGTTTATCGCAATTTGGTTAAACAACCCACTTCTTCAATGCGGACCAAGGAGCGCTTGGCGGAATAAGAAGTGTCCTATCAGGGGCGAGATTCTACTCGCGATCCTGACAGAGTACCGTATCCCTTGGTCAGCCGTATCAGGCAAACAGATCAACAATACTCCCGGGCTGAGGGGAGTGCTGTGGTTGTACATCATCTTGATTAATAGTGTTGCCTGCCTCGGTTTGTTTAATCTGCTCCGAACGCATTTCTTGTTGTTCTACAGTCAATTCCGCCCGGGCCTGCGTCGCCATTTGAGTGGCTTGGTTGGCCACTACTCGATCTTGGGACGAGGGCTGCACGGGTGCAAGTGCCGCTGCGCGAATCACGCGTGCCTTTTCGATGGTGGCCTGTGGGTCACCAGAAACAGGGGCCGTGTCAATTTTGACCTCACCGCCAGTGGCATACAGGCGTCCGTCTGGTCCCCGCTCATAGGCATAAGACGCACTCCCCTGTGCATAGCGCCCGGCGGTGTTGCTATGGGCGGTTTCGTGGGCGCGCACTTGCCGATCTCTGTTCGCCAGTTCCCGAACCTGTTGTTGTTCAGCATCTGTGAGTGGGGTAGTGTTGGATGAAGGACGGTTCTCTTGCGCACCCTGAGGGTCTGTACCGCTGTCACCAGGCGCTACGCCGCCACCACGGCCCTGGGGCCGCGATGGGCTGTAGATGCTGATGGCGGCATCAAGGGATAGGCCGCTGTCCATGATCGGGTTGTCGGCAGCAATAGGGGAGACTTTAGCCTCCAGTGAGACGAGACCAGCGATATTTTCTATGCTGAGGAATGACTGAGACAATCGGAATCGCTTGGAAGATTCCTCCCATAGAAGATTTCCGATATTTCAAGCTTGAGACGCGTGGAAATCTCTTTAATCTCATTTGAGTTTAGCTCACTACAGCCTGTGCCAAACAAATAATCTTCCAGTTGAAAATTTCTTAGCATCATTTTTGTGTGGAATATATTTTCCTGGTAAACGTTGACATCGACCATTTGATAGCGTGATTGTGAATCCCCAGGGATATAATTCTGTATTGAATTGATAGGATGGTCTATGTAGTGTTTTTTGCCCGTGATATCCCGGGTAAAACCACGAACACGGTAATCAATGATAACAATATCAGACTCAAAGCTGTGTATCAGATAGTTGAGGGCGCGCAATGGAGAAATGCGGCCACAAGTCGATACGTCGATGTCTGCACGAAAGGTGCTGATGCCACTATCGGCATGGCTTTCTGGGTAGGTGTGTACGGTGATATGGCTTTTATCCAAATGACCCACAATCGCATCCGGTAAGGGGCCAGGGGTTTCCTCACCACCTGACCGGGTCGAGGGCATCGAGTCTTCGGCAATAAGCATGGTGACACTGGCACCCTGTGGCTCGTAGTCCTCTCGGGCAACATTCAAGACAGTCGCCTCGATAATATCAGCCACGTTTTCAAGGATGTGTGTTAATCGTTCGGCGTTATAGGCTTCATCAATATAGTCGATATATTCTTTGTGGTGCTGCTCTGTTTTTGCATAGCACACATCATAGATATTGAAACTAAGCGTCTTGGTCAGGTTATTAAACCCATGGAGTGTAAGTTTGTTAAGTGATTTCAATGGCGGAAGAACCTTGCATTTCAGAAGAACTGGTGCAGTCGGATCGACTGGGCATTGTATTGGATTTTCTCAATGACATCAGCAAAATCCCCTTCGAGTGCGCCCAAAGCTTATGCAAATGCTGGTGTTGAAATCCAACGGTGATTAGCTGTAATATGGCCCTGCTGCTGGCATATAACTGCGGCACAGACCGAGGCGACAGTGGCTTTAGTTCCCCGATTGCTTATTCGTGGATATCGCCAATAAACAGGGAGTGTGGCTCATATGCACCGACTTCAATCAACATGGCTTGTTGCCGCCACGCTGTTGGTGGCAATTCCAGGCTCGGGCCACGCGGCCAGCCCCATCAGCGATAATGTCAAAGTACAGATCCAGGCCTTGCAAGACGAGAAGGCCAAGCGTACTCCCGTACAGAAAAAGATATCTTCACACCTGCTCAATGCATATAAATTGCGCCACGGCCAAACCGTGGCCCCTGGCGTCCCGGTTTTTCGCACCGGGGTAAAACTCGATGGGGCAGGGATGACCCTGGTCGATA
>DRJZ01000018.1 GCA_011052015.1 Acidiferrobacteraceae bacterium
ACAACACGCCACAAGATTGTCACCGCCGAATCTCGGCCAGTTCACCGGCATCAATGTGCTTAAGTCCTGCCCGCCGCAGTCGAAACGCTAGGTATGCCTGGTAGTCCCAGTGCTGATCCCGTAGGCCCAGGTCACGCCTCCACGCGGCCAACGCCGATCGCTGGATGTGGTCAGCGTCTATCCGGTCTCTCGCGCCGATCACGGCTTGGCCTTAGCCGCCTCTCGGTTGCCAGGGATACCGCCTGCATATTTCTCCTGGCGCTCAGGTGGTTTAATACGGCCGATCTGTATGCCTGCGGCCTCTGCCTGCTGTCGCAGTTCTGCATCCTGCCTTTCAAGGTTGGCTATCTCTTTGTCCAGTTTCTTAATCAGTGCCGGACGTTCTGCCTTAGGTGGCCCGACCTCATCCGGGTAATCGGGTAGCAGATCAACGGCCTTTCGTAGTGCGTCCTTGATCTGATCGCGGAATACCCACAGTAGATTCTCCTGATGCAACTGATGTCCACCCCCGGCGCCAGTGGCCGTCAGTACGTTTATATGCCTACCCTGAATATCAATGTTTGGTTTGTGGTACATGTGGCGCACTGAGGCGTTGAGGTTCAACAAGAATCTCTCACCACTAGCGTCTACCATTTCACACAACATATCTGCAAATTCTGATCGCGGGAGTGCTGCCGTTTCCAGGGACTCACGCTGCCGCTTTAGGCGCTCGATCTTTTTCCGTAGGCTACTGGCTTGTCTTCCTACATCCTGAATGGCTGTTGAGAGTTTGAGGAAGTCCAACATATCAACCCCCCAGAACGTGAGTTAGGGTACTCTTTGTCAGGCCCTTCACATCGGCCTTTTGATAAGCAAGAAAGGAATCAAAGTTATTGTGAAACTCGGTTCGAATATCAGGGGAGCGATCCCATTCCGCCTGCATTTGTTCCTTGAAATTTTCGCCCTCTGGATCCATGTGGTTTTGGTCTGTCATGGTTGACCCTCTCGTATTGATTGAATGTTTGTGTTTGTTCCCGGTGCCGACAGCGGGGGCGGTGCCCCCCGCCTGGCTTCTGGAGGACGGGGGGGCCGGGGCTCCCTCGGCGGAAACTGGAAAATCTGGATGTACCGCAACTGTGCTCAATAAATTACACATCTGCATGTTTTCTTTGAACGTTAAAACACTACCCGGTGGCGGAGGTTGTTTTCTTAACGTCGGGATTGCGGCAAAAATAGCCACCGCGTCTATCTCGTCGTCAATGCTTTTGGGCAGGCCAGGGAGACCCAAGAGCGCAAGATCGTTTAGGGCCATCGCCGGATCAACGCGAACGTTGTGGTATCTACCTTGTTTTACAGGTTTTGCGAGTGTCGTCATGATTAGTGAACCGTAGTGGCTGCAGTTATAAATACATCGCCCCACAAAAAGCGACGATTCTTTGCATTGAGTAAAAGAAATTCATGAAACCGAATAATATTATCCGAGTACCAGCCGCGAAGGTATGGCGCATGTTTCCAGACCTGTACTGTAATGACCGATATGTCCGCAAACAGTCTTTCATTTTCTGGGCTCATTTTCGACATGGTTTGGGCATCCTATCGGAAACATCGTCTGTGCAACCACCCCCGGTCGGTGACTTCACAATATTATGAATTTGGCGCCGCCCAGGAACGCCAGATTCTCCGGAATACTTGAATACATGAAATAGAGCCTGGCGAAACTCGCTCCACATTGCCGGTGGTTTTTTACGACGCGCCATTTTGGCGTTCCAAAATTCTGTCTTGAATATTTTGACTTCGCGCAAGAATTCCCCAGTTGTTGAACAGTGACCACGCGCCTCAATGATGTAGCGATCACGCTCACCGGTCCGGTATTCTTGCACTGGGTGTTTGTTGGTCCCTACCAACCCAAGGCACTCATCAAGTCGGCGGCCACCCAGCATGTACTCATCAACAGCACCACAAAATCGATCAGCCGAGTCCTGGGGCGCGTGTTTACGCACCACTTCCGCAATGGTGAGCAGTTGGGGAATGTTGTTATCAGCGAATCTCACATACCTACCCACATGGTAAAGATATTAAAGGGGTCCAGTAGGTGGACTTACAGTGGTTTGTTAGGTGAATCATGCTGAATCACCCTGCATGCCCTGTGTTTCCTCAGTTTTCTTTGATTTTTTATCGTCATTGCCTAGTCCAGCTAGTGGACCTAAAGAACCCTTGGAACTGGTGAAAATGGCCGTTTTAGGTCCACGAGGTGGACCTTTAATGTCGAGAGGTGGACCCGTAGGATTAATTTTTTCTTGGCTGCTCACATCACTAATTTCTCGATATGTGTGTGGAGCCTTCCTGGCAGGATTAGAGTTAACTGCGATGATGTCCAGGTGTGTTAATGCGTATCTGGCGCACTCCTTGATTCCGCCTGGATAGGTCTGCAAAAGAAACCCAGTCCGTAGCAGTTCATCAAGTGATTTTGAAATTGTTGAGCGAGACTTGAATCCACGCTCTGCCAATAAATATTTATACGGGCAGGCGAGCCAGCCATTATTCGCAGTGTTGTACTCCAACCCAAATTCAAGCCAAAGTACCTTGGCATACGGTGACAATCGAGCCCAAGCCTGGTGATATGCCACAACATGGTGTAAAGCAAAGACACGAGACTTGGGATTTCGATTCTTAGACTTGTTCAGCGCCCTTGGCATGTCTGCCACCCCAGCAAGACCGCCGCCCGCTTCTTGTTTCCTGAATCCAACCAATAGACCTTGCCATAAACCGGGCACCCATCTAGGCCTGTGAGCGGTACGCTCCGACGCGATACTTCAACACCCCTACTTTCGATGTAGGAAATGGTTGTGTTAAGCGCGGAATCTTGAAGTTCATGAGCGGATGTAAAACGATCAAGCGCGCGGCCCTGGGCCATCTGGGCAAGGACGCGTTTCCACTTTGCTTCGTAGGCTGTATAATTCGAGGCGTGTATTTTTTCTATGTTGCCTCCTAAGCTCGCCGTTGGTTGCCGCCCCGGCGGGTTTTTTCGTTTTCGCAAATGGTGTCGATCTCGACAAATGCCCGTACAGAATTTTTGCCATGACTTGTGACGGGTGAAGTCGCTGCCACACTCTAAACAGGTCGCACCATGCATGGAGACGACCACAGCGCAATTTTCTTGGTTTGCCTCTCCCACGGTCACCCCCTGGCATTCAATGCGGCCACTGGCGCGGAAGGTCCGCCGCGTTGAAGAGCGTCAATCCAGTCGTTGACCTCATCTTCTCGCCAACCAACTGCGTTGGCACTAACGAGAACACGGGTTGGAAACTCGCCCGCCTTCTCCTTGCGGTCGATTGTTCTATCACTTAAGCCGGTCAGTTCCCTAACCTGGTTTTTTCTAAGAATCTTTGACATCTGCTTAGCCTCGTCGTGCGTTGATATGACGAGACAAGCTTATTCAGGCAGGAGTCGCTAGTAAAGAAAATAGCGCCTTGGGAAGTGCTCGACTTCTGACGATGTTTAGTCGTTATATGGAATTAATAAAATCTTCGTAAGCCGCATACTGGTCTCTTACATATTCCCATGACTTATTATTTTCCTCTGCGACCTGATCCCAAATAACTTTTTTGTCTCCCCTTTTCAGGGCTCCTTGCTCTTCAATCTTTTCGTCTATCAGTTCACAAGCTCGAAGAACGACCTCAAGACGTGAATTTGTATCTTCGTGGTCAGAAAATACAGTGCCACTACCCATGCCCCTGTCCATCTCTACAGCTTTTTTTATTTCATCTGAAACTTTGCCAGGGGAAATATCTCTCCTGTTAATTGTGGTTAAATTTATTGCGACGCGATCTAGATAGTCGTCTATCCAACCAGGTATTGATAGGTCATGCTTTCGGCAATATTTGAAACCATGCCAAACATAAAGAGGATTATTTTTTAGGCTGTATTTTCTGTGTAGATCATCAAGATGCCAGAGATGTATCGTCTCTTTTATAGCCTCCATAGCTGGGACCATTTGTTTAGTCCAGTTGTCAAATATCTTACGAATCGGTTCAGTTTGTTTCTCGAGTGTAGCTATCGCCCTGCTAACGACGGAGCCCACCGCAGCGGCAACAACGGGATCAATCGTTTCCTTTTCTCCTGGTTTCTTAGGTATCCGCATCAGCTTGTCACGTGTTATGTAATGCTACGATATTGCTAGACTGCTTTTCCAAGATATTGGAAAGCTTGCGTCCCCAAGCCTCCAGCGCCCTCTTCTTCTCCGCATCGTAGGTATGCCGGTCATATGTCCGCTCCAGCTTGTCTGGCAGGTGATTCAGCACCTTTTCGACCCACTTTGGATCAACCATGGCCCGCATCATTGTGGATGCTGTGCGCCTGAGGTCATGCGGCACAAAATGGGGAATACCGAAGTTATCCAGATTCCGGCTGACGGCCTGCCGTAGCGTACCCTCGTTTATGGGCCCGTCACCGTCCTCCTTGTCCGGAAATACGAAATCAGACTCACCGCCCAACTCATAGACTTCTTCAAGGAGTTCTATTGCCAAGCCAGACAACGGTACAACGTGTTCATGGCCATTTTTGGTCCGGGTGCCGGGTATGGTCCAAATCTTGGTTTTCAGGTCGATTTCGTTGCGCTCTGCCTGGGTGACTTCAATAGAACGCTGCGCCGTGACAAGTAAAAACTTTAAAGCCAGACTGGTCCGCGCCTCTATCCGTTTTGTGGCAAGCCCACTCCAGAATTTCTTAATCTCACCATCGTCCAGAGTGCGGGTGCGCTCTTTTTCCACATTGGGTAACTTCATCTTTGCGAATGGGGTCGCCTCCAGGATGTCGCGATCCACTGCTACGTTGAACATTTTACGGACACAGGCCAGAACCCGATTAGCCATAACCGGCGCTATGATCTCATCCAACAAAAGGATGAGGTCTCGTCGTCTGA
Organism: Acidiferrobacteraceae bacterium; assembly: GCA_011052015.1. Taxonomy (GTDB): domain Bacteria; phylum Pseudomonadota; class Gammaproteobacteria; order HyVt-429; family HyVt-429; genus HyVt-429. The sequence continues at coordinate 4,901 of DRJZ01000018.1, forward strand.
TATCTCCAGCCTTCTTATCTTCCCAGTGTGGCAGTACATAAACGTCGAGAATCCGCTGATCTTCCTTCCAGGACCGTTTGTGCTTCTTGGCCCAGTGCTCCATGTACTCATCGGCCAGGTCCTTCACTGTGGGGGCCTGTTGGGCGCGCGCCCTCTCCTGCAATTTGACAGCCCCCGGGTCAATGCCCTCATCTAACAAGGTCAGGGCGTCTGCATGGCGCTGATTGGCCAGGGCAAGGGATACTTTGGGATATGTCCCCAGGCTCATGCGCCTGGCCTTCTTCTTGAACCGGTACAGGAATACCCAGGTTTTTCGACCTTTGGGGGAAATACGGATACCAAGGCCCGCGCCATTGTCTTTCCAGACTTCATAGCGGGTTTCCTGAGGTTTCAGGGCTTGTATGGCGCGGTCAGTAAACTTTATTCTCTGACGCGCTGACTTTAAGTCAGTGTGGTCCACGAGCTGCTACCCAGTTTTGGTATGGGTAGCATTTTACGTGACGCTTGGTGACATGGCAAGTCACAGCGTTGCAAGCTATCTTGCTGTTTTTATGGGTCTATTTTTAATGGTTGGCTCGTCACGAAATGCCAGGAAAAGCCAAAAAAAATGACTGTTAATCAGCTTGTCCCTGGTTCGAGCCCGGGCTGGGGAGCCAAATTTGCTTCATTATCAATAAGTTATAAATATTTCACACATTGCTAATCGATGATGTTCCCTATATTTTTGGATGTGTTCCCTATAATTTGATGGTGTGCATGGCGAATTGCTATATGTAACACGAAACCATCGCAAATTGCAGTCTTGCGCTTCCCCGGCAGGCCGGTATGATCGGCCCGATGAAAAACGGCCTGATCCTGTTGCTGCATCTGCTCACCCTACTCATCAGGCTCACCCGGCCCGGTGGCGCCAAGGCCATCGTCACCGAGAATCTAGCCCTTAAACACCAACTCCTGATCGCTCAGCGTCGGCATCACCGTTCGCCTAATCTCACCGTCCTTGACAGATATTTACTAGGCTGGTCAGCCATGCTGATGTCGCCCAGGCGGGTATTGCGCTGCGCGATTGTCGTCAAACCCACCACCATCCTGGCCTTTCATCGCGCCCTGGTCACACGAAAATATCGCCTGCTCTTTGGCGCCAAAAGAAAAACCACGCCCGGTCCCAAAGGGCCGTCGCAGGCATTGATTGAGGCCATCGTCGAGATCAAACAACGCAATCCCCGCTTTGGCTGTCCGCGCATCGCCATGACGATTGTCAATACCTTTGGCATTGAGATCGATAAGGGTGTTGTGCGGCGTGTACTGGCTGCCCACTACACACCCGATCCCGATAAAGGTACTGGACTCTCCTGGCTGTCATTCATCGGCCATACGAAAGACAGTCTGTGGAGTATCGACTTCTTTTGTTGTGAGTCGATCACCCTGCAAACCCATTGGGTCCTGCTCGTCATGGACCAATGGAGCCGCCGTATCATCGGCTTTGCCGTACACCAAGGCCCGGTCGATGGCCCCGCCCTGTGCGGGATGTTTAATCAGATCATCGTCGGTACCGACCCACCCAAGCGTATCAGTTCCGATCATGATCCG
>DRJZ01000019.1 GCA_011052015.1 Acidiferrobacteraceae bacterium
GAAGGCGGGAATCCAGAAAACAGCAGGTTGCATGCGTTTAGTTCTCTGGATCCCCGGGTCAAGCCCGAGGATGACGCCATAATTAGAATTGCTGCTTTAATCCTTCGCCGCTTGAGTCGCGGAGGTCAGACCCCGTAGAGGCGTTTTAAAACCCTTACCCTTGTAATGTGCACGGATTGTACATACATTAAACAGAAATCGAGGCAATATTTTGAAGGGTTAGATTGGTATGGCTGAGAACTTTTCCAAGGGTAAGCGTGGGTCGGTGGTAAAGGCCGACCCGAGCAAGGTTCGGATCACTATTCGACTGGATGCCGATATCATTGAGCATTTCAAGAAACGTGTGCATCACTTAGGCGGAGGGAATTATCAGACGTTTATGAATGATGCCTTACGCGAGTATATTGGCGCCCATGACAAAGAACTTGAGAATGCTCTGCGAAAGATTATTCGCGAAGAGCTTAAACGGGCAGTATTAAGACCAATAGACACAGACACGACTGATCAAAGATTGATCTAAGCTGATTTGTTGCCTTACTTTTCAGAGCGGCCCATAGAGGTGCCCAATAGTAAGAAAAGTAGCATAGCTGTTAGGGGAACATTATCCGGGCATGACAAACAACACTGATTTTCAGACGAAACTGGCAACGTTTCAGGAAAAGACCCTGTTTCCGAGGCTGTCGGATGCTGAGCAGAGTTTGGTTCGCAAGTTGGCAAATAAATATCGTTTCACTTTTCAGGAATTTCGCCAAGTAGTGGAAGTCTGCCGTGATCTTTCCATGTGGGGCCAGGGCAGTCTGGAGGCGTGGTGGCGAAATTATAGCCACATAGATGTTCCGTTATCAGGGGTGCAATCAAAGAGAAGGATGTTTCAGCAGTTGCAACAGCACGTCAGGCAACTCAGGGGGCAGGAGAAAATCTATTCGCGGACTGTCCTGCTAACCCCGGTTCGGAAGCCGGCATTGAAAATACGTTCACAGCGATCCGAAAAAAAGATACATGGCATGTGTCCGGTAGCCTCGAAGAGGACGGTCTGTTGCAATCTGCACACCATTGATGCGGTACAAAATTGCATGTACGGTTGCAGCTATTGCAGTATTCAGACGTTTTATCAGGATCAAATTACCTTCGATGATGATCTGGCGTCAAAACTGAATGACATTGACCTGGAACCGGATCGTTTCTATCACTTTGGTACGGGTCAGGCCTCGGACTCATTGGTTTGGGGCAATCGTAACGGTAATCTTGATGCGCTGTGTCAGTTTGCCAGAAAGCATCCTAACGTTTTGTTGGAGTTCAAGACCAAGTCAGACAATATCGGTTATTTTATGGATCATGATATTCCCGAAAATGTGGTGTGCAGTTGGTCCCTGAATACGCCCTCGGTGATTGAAAACGAAGAACATCTGACAGTTTCTCTGGCCAGACGCATGGTTGCGGCTCGCCAGTTGGCAGATGCAGGGATAAAGATAGGGTTTCATTTTCATCCAATGGTTTATTACCGGGGTTGGGATAACGATTATCCAAACATCGCTAATTCGTTGATAGCACAATTTGATACAGATGAAGTGATGTTTATTTCATTTGGGTCGGTGACACTGATCAAGCCGGTCATCAAGAAGATTCGTGAGCAGGGCAATCCGTCACGAATTCTGCAAATGGATTTTGTTTCAGACCCCCATGGAAAAATGACTTACCCCGATGAGACAAAGATATTAATGTTCAGGAAAATGTATGACAGCTTTAGCTCTTGGCATAACAAAGTGCTGATTTACCTTTGCATGGAAAAGACAGAAATTTGGCAACAAGCGTTTGGGTTTGCTTATGCGAGTAACCAGCAATTTGAAGGTGATTTTGCAAAGAAGACGCTGTATAAATAGAGTGTTGGTAGAGTTATTCTAAGGGGCCATGCTATGGCTCAGCTTGCTATTGCTATATGCTTGAGGCCGGTACGTTGGGTTTATGCAGAAGGAGGGGGAGGTGAAGACAATTGCGATTTATAATAATAAGGGTGGGGTCGGGAAATCCACCATTTCGCTATTTTTAGCGGACTATTTTTCGTCCGGGGCAGTAACGGTCCGCCAACGAGAGCCTAGAATTTTGGTCATAGACCTAGACGGTCAGGGATCAAGTTCAATCTCCTTGGTAGGCCTGCGTACTGTGGCATGGGCACGTCAGGAGAAGAGGACGGTAGCCCCTTTGATTCAAAAGTTGAGATCATGCGCCAAAATCGATCTTGGCGAATATGTATTATTACGGCCTGAGGGGGCATCACGTGGCCGTCAACTCGCACTGGGAAAACTATGGGTTATTGCGCCAGAAAGAGACAGCATTGTTGAGCTCGAAGAAAACTGTGATGTCCGCTGTTTTGTGCGGATGGCAAAAGTGCTTAAGGATGCTCTGGACCCCCACTTTGATATAGCCATTGTAGATTTACCAGCGAATATTGATCAGCGTAATAAGCTTCCCCTTGCAGGGTTACTGATGTCCAATGTGATCTTCGTGCCCACTGATCCGTCGCGTGTAACCTTAAATGCACTACCTGATGCCTTTGAGAATATTCAGTACGTTAGGCGGATTGCCAAAGGTCAAAAAATAAAAGTCCCACAGCTGGGTGGAATTATCCTTAATAAGACGGACAGGCGGGCCAAACAGTATCGGTTGCACCATGAGGAGTTACAAGAACTGGCCGCACAACAAAACACAGTGGTGCTAAAAAATTTCTTGCCGGAGGCGCCTACCTTGTCTACCGCCAGTGACGATAGCCTGGAGTTTGGGGCGCTGCGAGAACGCTATGAGAAACACTATGGTCATGTGCGTAAGGTTGCTTTAGAGGTTGCCGAAAAAGCAGGATTTACTGCGCGCGCTAAATGATAGAATGACAGGAAACATCCCAGTTATGCAGTAACATCCAAGGATTGCAAGATAGTGATTATTTCAGAGGGTTCCAGTCGTTCGGTGTAGTTTTTGTTGACATAGGCCATGGTTATCCGGCCATCGCTATTGATAACATAGGTGGCGGGGATAGGGAGTTCCCAGGTGTCATCACCATTTGCTTGCGGGACATCCAGGCCCCATTGCAGGTACAACGGGCGCATGGCCGCAGGCACGTCCATGACGATGCCGTATTGGCGGGCGACCTGATTGCCCACATCGCTCAATACCTCGAACTGCAGTTGGTGTTTCTCGACGGTAGTGAGTGAATTGTCTGGCAGCTCCGGGGAGATACCCACCAGCTTGGCGCCCAATTCACGAATCTGTGGCACGATATCGTTCAGCGCCTTGAATTCCAGGTTGCAGTAAGGGCACCAGCCACCACGGTAAAAATTCAATATCACCGGGCCCTGTTTGAGTAATACTGACAATTGCGTCGTGACCCCTTGGGCGTTGGGTAGTTTAAAGTTTGTGGCCTGATCCCCTTCGCCAAGGGCATTGATGCCAAAGTCCGATGACATTATAAATTCAAATCCCTGTTGAATGGTGGCCTGGGCATCTTCTGGCTGGCTGGCGATAAATTCTTCTGTCATCTTTTTGGTTTGTTCTGAAAGGCTCATAATTGATCTCCTATAGAATGATAAGGGATTGGTTTCGCCATAATGTTAGAAACATTAATTTGTTTGGAGTGGGTATCAGTTCAGTTAACCGATTTGGCGGTGACTTCATTAAACCATTGTTTTAACCGGTGTACTTCCTGGCGCAAAAAGGTGCTGTCTTTAAATGCATTGGTGATGATGGCGATGCCCTGGGTGCGCGCCAGTAAATGCATGGAAAGTTGCTTTGCAGATTTTCCATGGCCGAGTTGCTTGAATTGTACTGTTAACCAGTCGCATGAAACCGTAAACATAATATTCGCGTTATGGACTATATTATGGTTGAGTTTTGCCAGTTCCGTGCATAGACTACCAATGGGGCAGCCATGGCTCCTTATGTTTTTCTGGTTGTCGGAGAGCATATCGATATAACTAAGAACACGCTGCCGGGGGTCGGGATATTTTACGTCCCATTCCTGTAACAATTGTTTTATGCCGCTTGCCCGGCTTTCAATGACGGCATCTAAAATTTCATTTTTGCCTTTGAAGTGATAGTAAAAATTGCCGCGCGAGATACCCACCGCATCGGCAATGTCAGTGAAAGAGGTATTCTCATACCCCTGCTGGTAAAAGAGCTGACTGGCAGCGGCGACAATTCGTTGCCTTAGTGCTTCAGCTTTTTGACCCATCTCAGATCCCCCCGTGTTTCATTGGGTTACAAAGGAGCACGAAAGTTACCCATTAGTGGGTTGCTTCGGCAGTGCTGTGTTCTGCGAACGGATAGTCGGTGTAGCCATGTGTGTCGCCACCATAAAAAGTGTCTGTATCCGGTTCATTTAATAACAAGTCGTTTTGGTAGCGATAAACCAGATCAGGGTTTGCTAGAAATGGAACGCCAAAGGCGACCAGATCGCAATCGCCTTTCGTCAGGGCATTTTGCGCACGGGTCTTGTCATAGCCATTGTTGGCGATGTAGATGCCCTTAAAGCTGCCGCGCAAGGCACGGTAATCCACACGCCGCTGTTTTGTCATCATGTCACCTTCCAGGACATGTAGATAAGCCAGATTGCGCGGCTGGAGCTGTGAAACAAAATATGCAAAATGTGTTTGTGGATCGGAATCTGACATGGTATTGAAACTGTTTTCCGGTGACAGCCGCAGGCCGACACGGGTGTTTGGCCAGACTTCGCATACCGTATCAAGAATCTCGTTCAGAAAACGCATGCGGTTTTCGGCGCTGTCGCCGTATTGATCGGTACGTTGGTTTGTGCCGTCGCGAAGAAACTGATCAATGAGGTAGCCATTGGCGCTGTGAATTTCGATACCATCAAACCCGGCCTTCTTGGCCATCTCTGCCGCGTGTTTGTACTGGGCAACGATGGTGGGAATTTCATCTGTTTCCAGGGCTCGAGGTGTGACAAAAGGCTGGGGTCCTGTAAACGTTATCGCATCACCTTTTGGTTGCAAGGCCGAGGGTGCCACAGGTATTTGCTTGTCGGGCAACATATCCGGGTGGGAGATGCGGCCGCAATACCAAAGTTGAATAAAGATATGACCGCCTTCTGCATGGACGGCATGGGTGACTCCACGCCAACCATCAACCTGCTCTTTGCTGTAGATGCCGGGTGTCGCGGGATAGCCCACTCCTTCGGGGGAAACTTGAGATGCCTCGGTAATGATCAATCCTGCTGTGGCGCGTTGCTGGTAATATTCGATATTCAGGGTATGGGGCGCGTTGTTCTGGTTTGCGCGATTGCGTGTCATCGGCGCCATAACCATGCGATTGGATAAGGTGAGCTTACCTACGCTAATAGGGGAAAACAGGTCCGCGTTCATTTTTCACTCCATTAATTTTATAGTGGGTTATCCAGATCTATATATTAGGACGCACGTCCTAATATATAGACTAAAAGTAATACGCTTGTCCTAGTTTGTCAAGCCCATTTGCCAAACAGACTCTGAATGACGTTCGCTTGTAGGTCGGGTACTCGTACATCCCGCACATCAAGACCGACCTACATGGGACGATTTATGCAATGATTGGGTTAGATGCGAGGTCGAGAAAGGGTGGAATTTACGTATACTACCTGGAACTTACAGTTAGGTGTGATTATGAAAATTCTGGTGCGTAATTTGTCTCGTGAAACGACGCAAGCGGAGGTGCTGGCCTTGTTCAAGGCCTATGGGGGTGTGCGCTACTGTAATTTGGTAATGGATAAGGCCACAGGGGAGTCTAAGGGTTTTGGTTTTGTCGATATGCCCCGTGCGGACGAGGCCAAGGAGGCCATTCAGGCGCTTAATGCTCAAGATGTGGGTGGAAGTAAGATTCGCGTGAAAAAGGCGAAAGAGGCCATGATGGGTGCCACTGCCAGGAGCCCTTGGAAACAACCGCGATGACGGAGTGATTCAGTGATTGTCTGAGGGGCTCTCCCTGCCCGAACAGGAGCGTCGCGGTGGGGTGTAATCTGTGAGACAATGCCGCGCTTTTCATCGCCACCACTTTGGATTTACACCGTGTTAGCTACCGCCAATATCACCATGCAGTTCGGGGCCAAGCCCCTGTTCGAGAACATCTCAGTCAAATTCGGTAATGGCAATCGTTACGGCCTGATCGGCGCCAACGGTTGCGGCAAGTCCACGCTGATGAAGATCCTTGGGGGCGATCTGGAGTCCACTGCGGGAAATGTCTCCATCGACCCCAATGAGCGTATCGGCATTCTGCAGCAGGACCAGTTTGCCTTTGAGAGTTACAGGGTGATCGACACCGTTATTATGGGGCACGCACGGCTCTGGGCCGTGAAGCAGGAACGTGACCGCATTTATGGTCTTGCCGAGATGAGTGAATCCGAGGGGATGGAAGTCGCTAATTTAGAGGTGGAGTTTGCCGAGTTGGACGGCTACACCGCTGAGGCCCGTGCTGGTGAGCTATTGTTCGGCGTGGACATTCCTATTGAGCAGCACACCGGGCCTATGAGCGCTGTAGCACCAGGCTGGAAGTTGCGGGTGCTGTTGGCACAAGCGCTGTTCGCCGGTCCTGATATCATGTTGCTCGACGAACCGACTAATAACTTGGATATCAATACCATCCGTTGGCTTGAAGAAGTACTTAACGAACGCAACAGCACCATGGTCATTATCTCTCATGATCGGCACTTTCTAAATCGTGTCTGCACCCACATGGCCGATCTTGACTACGGCGAGTTGCGCGTCTACCCGGGCAACTATGATGAGTACATGACCGCGTCTACTTTGGTGCGCGATCAGCAATATGCCGACAATGCCAAAAAAAAGGCCCAGATTGCCGAGTTGCAAAGTTTTGTCAGCCGTTTCTCTGCCAACGCCTCCAAGGCCAAGCAGGCGACCTCCCGCGCCAAACAGATCGAGAAGATCAAACTTGAAGACATCAAGCCATCAAGTCGCGTTAATCCGTTCATCCGATTCACCCAGGACAAGAAGCTCTATCGTTTGGCGCTGGAGGTAAAGGGGCTGGTCCAGGGTTATAATGATACCCCGTTGTTCAGCGGTCTCGACATGACCATCGAAGTCGGTGAACGCGTCGCAATCATCGGCCCAAACGGCATCGGCAAGACCACATTGCTGCGTACGCTGGTTAATCAGATGCAGCTCCAAAACGGTAAAATCAAATGGTCGGATAACGCCAATATCGGGTACTTCGCCCAGGATCATGTAGAGGACTTTGCTCAGGACCAAAGTCTATTCGACTGGATGAGCCAGTGGAAACAGCCCAGTGACGATGAACAGGCGGTGCGCGCTATATTGGGAAAGCTATTATTTTCCCGGGGTGACATCGACAAATCGGTTAAGATTATCTCTGGCGGTGAACAAGGTCGCATGCTGTTCGGCAAACTGATGATGCAAAAATCCAACATCCTGGTTATGGATGAACCCACCAACCACCTGGATATGGAATCCATCGAGTCGCTCAATACTGCATTAGAGAACTATCCCGGCACACTGCTGTTCGTTAGTCATGACCGCGAATTCGTTTCGTCTTTGGCGACCCGTATTATCGAGCTGAGTGCTACAGGCGTCGTGAATTTTAGCGGCAATTACGAGGATTACCTGCATAGTCGGGGCGTGGAAGTGCCAGCAGCGACAGACAAGAAGGTCAGCGGCGGTCGGTGAATAAGTGAAGTACGAGAGAAGCGTGACCTAAAATTCAGGCACCCTTGCTTCCCGCAGGGTGCCTCTGGTCAATTTTTGGTGGCGGTAAAAGAGCCGGAAAACTCCAAGGGGAGTCCGCCGCAATCCAAAGTAGTGGGCGGGAATGCGCCGTTAATGGTGTTACCAGAGATGCCGCCATTAACAGAGATGGTCCCGCTGCAGGTGATGCCATTGACCGTTTCGGTGCCCGATGCCGAAATCGAAAAAGAATCGCCTGACAGGCTGCCTGCGTAAGTTCCGTTGACCGAAACTTTTCCATCTCCATCAATCACAACCGTGAAGGAGTCGGAGTCCGTAGTCGAGATACCAAGGCCGTTTACTGTATATGTAACCGTTCCAGAATAGGTGCCGGCAAAGGCATTGGTGCTGGGCGCGCCACTGCCGGGTGCGCCGCCATCTCCTGAACTGGGTGGTGTGCTGCTGACCGGCGGTGTAGAGCCTCCGCCACTACTGGTTGAGCCACTATTCGTAGAGCAGGCTGTCAATATTACTATCAACAGGAGAGAACAGGTTAGGGCTAATTTATACATCTGGTCGAAGCTCCTATGATTTTCCACATGCTTGATGTTAACAATAATGTACCGACAGGTATTGTTCCAGTGTTAATTTCGCTCCCTGACTACACTGCTATGCTCGGCCAATCTGGAGGCCTAAGATGTAGTGGTGATTTAAGGGTATGAGAAACCATTTATCAGGAGTAGTTAAAAAAGCAAGCTACGGGGGGGGGAGTGAACCGTCCTTGAGTTGCCGATGGCTTGAGCTAAATTCGGCACTTGGTCATCGGAGTTTGAGCCCTCGTGGCCATTTTCTCCTACTCTCCATATTTGGCCGTTATCCACTGATTTAGGCCGGATAATGGCCTTGAATTGCCGTTTTTATACCCAATATGAGGGGTGTGCGTAGTGTTTTTGGGTACAAACCCGGTTAAACTACGCGTCGCTACAATCTATCCTGGTTTTTGTCAGAAGTTCTTTCGAAGTTTTCTCCTGTATATTGCCTCGTAAGATTTGTAACACATTAACTTTATAAATATTTGATGAGGTAATTATTATGGCAACAGGAACCGTTAAATGGTTTAACGAATCCAAAGGCTTCGGCTTTATTACTCCTGCCGATGGCAGCAAAGACGTATTTGTTCATTATTCTGCCATCTCCAGCGAAGGTTTCCGTACGCTGGCTGAGGGCCAGGAAGTGTCCTTCGACGTAGAAGATGGCCCCAAAGGCCCACAGGCAACAAACGTACAGATCTAAATGGCCTGTTAGTTTGAAATCTCGGGTAACCCCCGCAGGATATCACGGGGGTTACTTTTTCAACGTAAGAAGGGGAGCTTCAAAGTGAAGAAACTATTTGTAGGCAGTTTACCGCCCACCACCACCGAAGAATCCCTGCAGGAATTATTTTCTCAGTTCGGTACGGTACGTTCTATCAAGCTTATAAAAGACCTGTTTTCAGGCAGTTGCAAAGGATTTGGTTTTCTCGAGATGGAAGGCCACGAGGCCCGCGCCGCTATTGCCGGGCTAGACGGCAAGTCGTTTGAGGGCAATCTTTTGAAGGTTAAATTCGAAGAAGAACGGCCCAGGGGTCACCGGGGCAGGCGTCGCTGAAAACAAGGGCGAAGATCGTATACATACGCTATTGACCTGCCAAGAGATACCTTGCGGCAGGCGAGCAGAGAGGCCGGAGGTAGTCGAGAATTTCTCGCGTCTATCCCCGGCCTTTTTTGGAGGTTCTAAATGAGTTGTTGTTGTCCACATTCCCGCTCGGCGAGTCGCTTCTTTTCATTTTTTGCCGGGCGGTATCGCAAGCGTTTTGAGAAAAAGGGATTTGAACCATCCCAGAAGCAGTTGATGAAAGGGTTGGAGCAAGCGGGTTACCAGGGTTCAAAAGTGCTTGAAATTGGTAGCGGGGTGGGTCACTTGCACCAGACTTTGTTGGAGCAGGGCGCAAGATCCGCAGTGGGTGTTGATCTGGCGCCGAAGATGATCGATGAGGCGCGTCACTGGGCGCAGGATAGAAGCCTTGCGGATAGAACCCAATATATACTGGGCGATTTTATGGAAATATCCGATTCCCTGTCAGACGCCGATGTGACGGTGCTGGACAAGGTGGTGTGTTGTTATCCCGATGCCGATGGTCTGGTTCATGGGACCTTAAGTAAAACCAATCGTGTCTATGCCTTGACCTATCCCCGTGATCGCTGGTATGTCCGCGCCATAATGGGTGTCATGGCAGGGGCGATGAAGATTGTTCGTTCCGATTTTCGCCCCTATGTGCATGATCCAAGGATGGTTGAAAAATGGATTACCGGGGCAGGTTTTAGCAAACAGTATCAAGATCATAACCTGGTGTGGTTGAGCCAAGTGTATGTTAAGACGTAAAAACTTAAAGGGGCCGGAGGTGAATGGCACTTACTTAAGCCCCATGATGCAGTAAATGCCGTCATTCCCGCGTAGGCGGGAATCCAGAAAATGCATGTTTTAGACACTCTGGATTC
>DRJZ01000020.1 GCA_011052015.1 Acidiferrobacteraceae bacterium
CAACCAGTTAACCTGATTTAGTAGGACAAAATACGTAAATAGTCTGCAAGGAGGCAGTCATGAGCCCAATTCGCCTGATGGACCAGGTCCGCAATGCCATTCGCGTCCGCCATTATAGTTTACGAACCGAACAAGCCTACACCCAATGGATTCGGCGTTTTATCTATTACCATAATAAACGCCATCCCGTCGAAATGGGCGAAACGGAGATTACCGCCTTTCTTACCCACCTTGCTGTGGAAAAGCATGTCTCGCCGTCCACCCAAAATCAAGCGCTTTCTGCGCTATTGTTTCTATATAAGCAAGTCCTTAAATTAGAGTTGGAGTGGTTGGACGATATTGTACGGGCAAAGCGTCCGGTACGGGTCCCGGTAGTGCTAAGTGTCCCGGAAGTCCGGGTCTTGTTAGGACAGCTAAAAGGCACAAACAAACTTCTGGGCGTGCTGCTATACGGGACAGGTATGCGTATTACGGAAGCCCTGAGGTTACGCGTCGGCGATATCGATTTTTCGTACAAACAAATTATTGTGCGCTCAGGCAAGGGCGCAAAAGACCGCCGCACAATATTACCGGAAAGGCTGATTCCAGCCTTAAAGCGACAATTGGAGTACGCTCGCAGTCTTTATCAGCAGGACATGGAAGAAGGTTTTGGGCGTGTTTACTTGCCCTACGCATTGATGCGGAAATACCCCAACGCAGACCGGGAATGGATCTGGCAATATGTCTTTCCATCGAAACAACGTTCTGTTGATCCACGCAGCAATGTGGTACGTCGCCACCATTGGTATGATAAAAATCTTCAGCGTGCCATCAAGGATGCCGCCCGACGATTAAACCTAAGCAAACGGGTGACAACGCATACCTTACGCCATTGTTTCGCTACCCATTTGCTTCAGGATGGTGCGGATATCAGAACCGTTCAAGAATTGCTGGGGCATAAAGACGTCAAGACCACTCAGATATATACCCATGTCTTGCAGCGCGGTGCCGGCGCGGTGCGTAGCCCGGTGGATACCGCTCTGGAGTCGACATAGTCTATAGGAATTATAATGCCCTGGATTCCGGCTCTCCACTTTGTTACGGCCGGAATGACGAATTAATTATATGTCTCTAGGTTTTAACTTTATTCCTCTGCGCCTTTGCGGCAGAGAACTATATTAGCTTCATAAACCCGCAACTTAGCAGGTACCCCCAACCCAAACACATCCGGGCTATACATCTCCTCAGCCCGGGCGGGCATGACGGTGAATTCACCGGGGGCAATAACCTGGGCCGTATAGGCCACGTGGTAGTTGCCTCCTGGCAAATACTCAGAATAAAACCGTGACGAGGCGCCAATCCAGAACCCGGGTCAGAGAGCAATAAAAGCTAATATACTTGAATAAGGGGCACATTCCATGTCCCGTTTACCGTTACCCCAAAATCATCTTCAAGCTTTCCTGCAACGCTTTCTGATCTTCTTCTTTTAGCCGCCCCAGGGTCTTGATGACCAGAGGCTTCGCGATGGTGGTAATGACGGGGAGGATGTTGCCGAACTCAAAGGGCGTCATAGACGGCATCGTCCGGGTTATTCCACACCTTGTGAAAATTCGGCTCGGCGGTCTTCGCCGCCGCGTGCGTCAATTGCCGGTCGGTATCCCGCTGCCTCAGAAAATCGATAAAGTCTTCCACTTCCGCGATGCGCTCCGGCGGCAGTTCTTCGAGCTTATCGATCAACTCGGGTATGTGGTTGCGCTCTGTGGCCATGATTAAATTCTCTTGAGTTTATCCGGTTACAAGGTACGCCTGGCGAACCTTGTCTTGCAAGATGTTGGGCACCTCTTTGTCGGACACCAGATAGTCCAGCTTAACCCCAAAGAAGTTGGCCCAGTTTCTGGGCCACCCCGATGTATAATGTGCTCTTGCCGCGCTCATAGCAGCAGAGTAGGGTTTTGCATTGTAGCATTGTCAAGCAATTATGGGTCCTTATTTTATCCCTAAGCCTCTTGACACTTAATTTCTACCCCTCAAGGGGACACCGAGGTCCGCGCCTCTGCGGCCACTGCGTTTTTTCCAGAGCCTCAAAGCGTGTTTGTGCGAATGAATTCGCACCTACATTATAATTGAAGCCAATCGACAAAAATATTATTTCGATTCATAAACCCGCAACCTAGCAGGTACCCCCAATCCAAACACATCCGGGTGGTACATCTCCTCGGCCCGGGCGGGCAGGACGGTGAATTCACCGGGGGCGATGACCTGGGCGGTGTAGGCCACGTGGTAGTTGCCTCCCGGTAAATATTCAGAATAAAAACGTGCCGCCTCGTGGCGCAGTTCGCGGTGGTAGAAACTCCAGTGTGAATACCCATAGCTGCGCCAGTCGTTGAAGCGAAACCAGTAGGCCCCATCGGCGTATTTCATTTTCGCTTTGTTGGCATCAATGATAGATGTGCTGGCCAGATCCCGGTTCACCGGTTCCAGGCCCCCTGGCACCGGGTCATCAATGACTACGAAGTTGCGTGCTGCAGGTAGGCGCAAGTACAGATCGACTCGCACTAGGTCACCGAGCTTGAGTTCCATGTTGTTGTTGAGCAGGTTCCATTTTCCCTTACGTTCAACACTATATTCCCGATGGATCTCCATACCCGCGTTGGTGGC
>DRJZ01000021.1 GCA_011052015.1 Acidiferrobacteraceae bacterium
CGCGCCGCAAAAGCTGAAATTGCCGTCATCATTAGCCAGGCACTGCCGAAGGACGTGGAAACATTTGAAACCATAGACAGCGTCTGGGTGACTCACCCACGCGCCACGTTACCCGTAGCAGCAATCCTGCGCCAGTCACTGATCGAGGTGGCACTGGCGCGGCAGGCCAATGAAGGCCAGCAAACCAAGACGGAAATGGTTTACCAGTACCTCACCGGCCCCCGCTTCCGCCAGCGTGTGGAAGCTATCGTTGAGGCCTTTTCCACTATGCAGGACGACTTAGACAAGGAAAGAAGGGTCATCATGAAACAATGGGCCAAGCGGGACGAGCAGATCAATCGCGTCATGCAGGCAACGGTCGGTATGTATGGGGATTTGCAGGGGATTGCGGGCAAGACGTTGCAAGAGGTCGAGGGGCTGAGTTTAGCCGCGCTAGAGGGACCGGATGGCAACGAGGAGGAATCGTCATAATGGCTAATAATCAGGATAAAAAGGATTCCGAGCCTTTGCCTTCAGGGTGCGCACAGATCGGCTGATTTATTTACAGAGAAATAACCATGCGTGAACATATTTGGGTATGTTGGGTTATGATTCAATAAGGTAGGAAATGGCACGAGGAGGTAATGTATGGCGAGCGGCAAGTTACTGAGACAACTAATAAAATCAGGTGCTGAGGGCAATCTGGACGCATTCCGTAGCGTTTCGGAAGAGGTTATCCGGGAGGAGCGCGCCAAGCAGCATCATCTATTGGCGAATGACCTGGAAAAGATACTCTACGGTCGGCCAAGACCCCACCGCAATATTGGAGAAGACAACGTCCCTTCAGACAAGGAACGCGGATTGCCCTTGCTTGCGATGAAGGAGCCGATACGCAGGTTAGAAGACGTTGTTTTATCAGAAGAAAATCGTACTCAGTTTGACGAAATTCTTGCGGAGCATCATCACGAGGATTTGCTACGCAGTTACGGATTGGAACCTGCGGATAGATTACTCTTCTGTGGTCCGCCGGGATGTGGCAAGACTTTGACCGCAGAAATTCTTGCCAGCGAGCTTGGAAGACCGCTGGCCGTTGTGCGGATTGACAGTGTTGTCTCATCTTATCTAGGCGAAACAGCGGCAAACCTCCGCAAAGTCTTCGATTTTGCTTCCACTATGCCCATGGTCATGCTGTTTGATGAGTTTGATGCAGTTGCAAAAGAACGCTCCGACAGTGCAGAACATGGTGAACTCAAACGCGTTGTCAATTCGGTCTTGCAAATGATGGATGATTATCAGGGACAGAGCATACTGATTGCTGCTACCAACCACGAAGGAATGTTGGATTCGGCTGTGTGGCGCAGATTTGAGGAAGTACTTGTATTTGACCCTCCCAATACGGAGCAAACTCGTTGTTTGCTGGAGATAAAACTACGCGGTGTGCGCCGTAATTTCGAATTGGAGTCCACCAAACTGTTGGAGCTGTTCAAGGGCATGAGCCATGCTGACATAGAGCGTGTTCTTCGCCGTGCCATAAAAGATATGGTGTTAGCGAAAAAGGAGTTTTTATATAAACAACATATCGAAGCGGCCATCCGTCGTGAGAACGCGCGGCGCAACAGAATATCAGGGGCGTAAATTTTCATGGATGAAAATCATCCTCACTTGAGGATTTTGCGCGAAGAACCGATCAATGAACGTAGGTCTAAACCACCACCCAGGTTTAAGGTACCAGACGATCCTTCGGCGCACGCACATAAGCTTCAGGGCTTTCTCCAGAAAGCACAGGAACATGCGGATGAGGATATCGGAGGTTTCGATGAGCGCCGTTTATTCCGTTTCGAAGTGCAACCGGGATTTAACCCGGATGATATTAGACGCCTTGCACCCGGTATCGACTTAATAAGTCAGGAAGAGAAAACGATCATCCTGGCTTTTGCAAGTGAAGCGGCTGTTGAAGAGTTCGAAGCCCGTTTGAGTACTCTGGCCGAAGGTGGAAAACCTACAAACCGAAATTTCATCTATGCTTTGCAGGGCGTTGATAGCTGGACGGCAGCGGACCGGCGGGGCTGGGCGCTGAAGCAGGAGGGCTTGCCTGAAACTGAAACCTTTGTGCTCGATGTAGAGTTGTGGCCACTGGCAACACAGGCCGAGCGTAGTCGATTGCGCAACGCGTTCGAAGATTGGTCACAGCAGTATGAGATCGAGCAACTCGACTCCGTTAACCAGCCCGGCCTTCTGTTGTACCGCGTACGCACCAATCAGGAGCAAGCAGAACAGCTTTTGCATTACCGGGATGTGCGAACTGTTGATTTACCGCCACGATATAGCCTGGATATGGATATGTTAGGCACTGATATCGCTGATCTGCCACCGATTCCGGAACCTCCAGAGAATGCGCAGAGTATCACCATCCTCGACAGTGGTGTTGCAACTGGTCATCCCCTGCTGGGGTTGGCAATAGGTGAAGCGCAGAGTTTCCTGCCCGGCATGCCTGATGCAGATGGAACCGGGCATGGTACGCATATCGCGGGACTGGCGCTTTATGGGGATGTTGAGGAAACCCTGCGCACCGGGGCTTTCGTGCCTCAATTCCGCTTGTTCAGCGGCCGCATTCTTGATGATGACGATGCCAATGAAACCGGGTTTGTCGAAAACCACATAAACAAAGCGGTCAGGTACTTTAATCGGGAATATGGTTGCCGGATTTTCAATCTTTCTTTCGGTGATCTTCGCAAGCCGTATCGTCAAGGACATGTTCGGGGCCTGGCGGTCACATTGGATACCTTATCAAGAGAACTCAGTGTAGTCTTTGTTGTCTCGGCAGGAAATGTATTACGGACTCAGCAAGACGGTCAGGACTGGAGGAATGAGTATCCTGATTATCTAACCAATGAGGATTGGTCGCTTGTCGATCCAGCTACGGCGCTGAACGTACTGACGGTAGGTAGCCTTGCACGTTGGGACAGAGATTTCAGCAGCCAGCGCTATCCCGATGATCCCGCAGAGGTGCCAATCGCGCTACGTGATCAACCATCGCCCTTTACCCGTCGTGGCCCATCACTGGCAGGCGCTATTAAACCGGAATTGGTAGCGTATGGTGGTAATTGGGCGGTCAACACTCGCGCAGGTTTTCACATTATCGAACAAGGCTTGGGTGAGTTATCGACAAATAGGGAGTTTGCGGCAGGGCGATTGCTTGGAGAACAGTGTGGAACCAGTTTTGCTGCTCCGCATATTTCCTATCTATGTGCGCGGCTGCTCACTGAAAACCCAGAATCCGGGATAAACCTTGTGAGGGCCTTGCTGGTATCGCATGCTGTAATCCCTGTACCGTGCATTAACCTGCTACCCGATACCGATACGCTCAGGCAAATATGTGGCTATGGTCAGGTAGATGACCGCGCGTTGCTCCGCTCGATTGAAAACGATGTCACACTGATTGCCGAAGATACACTCAGAGACAAGCGGCACCATTTCTATGAAGTACCAGTGCCGGATGATTTCACCACTTCGGGCCGACGGGAGCGTGAACTTACTGTGGCGCTGGCTTATTTGCCGCCTGTACGATCCACACGCATCGATTATAAGGCATCGCGTACCGAATTCCGGTTAGTGACAGCGACAGACTTGGATCAGGTTACGCAAATGTTCGACAGAGCGACCCCTAAAGATGAATACAAGAGTATCCCGGAGTTATCGGGCGCAAGCCTGGGACCGACTATACGATCCAAAGGCACTGTGCAAAATGCTACATGGTGTTTCAAGCAATTTAATGCCCGATCAAAACTCCGTAATCAGCGGTTGTTTGTAGTTGTTACCCGTAACGACCAACCATGGGGTGAAGGATTGACAAACATAGAAGAACCGTATGCACTTGCAGTGTGTTTTCGTGACCGAGAAAACGAAAGAGCCCGGCTTTTCACGCAACTTCGCAACCGCTTGCAGGAACGTGTACGTGCACGCGTTTAGTGTTTACGAGTATGAACTTATGGCGTTATCAAGGCAGATTAAGTTAGCTGATGATCGATATAACCAATAAGCAGAGCACACGTCTTTGGATACTTATTGCCGAAGTTGTGATTTTGGTTGTTGCCAGCCGTTTTGCATTTGAACAATGGTTCCCGCCACTTGGAGAAAAGGGATTCTGGTTTTATACAGCTCTTTTGGGGTTACTTCTTGGTAGTCGATTGGTCACTCCATTCTATTCAAGGCCCGTTGATGCCATTGTGTACGCAATACCTGCTGGCATCGCACTTCTTCTGATAAATAATTGGGCAAACTGGAATATCAGTGAAAAAGTTATATTTGTTATTGCATTTAGCTACTGCGCACTGGTTGTGACGGCGGCTTTCATATCAATTCTGATTAAGGACAGCACAAAAGAATGGGTACTTAGGCTGTCGAACTCATTCCGGTTAACCCTCGGATATCTTGGGAGTCCTAAACCCATATACGGAGTTCTAATACTATTTGCATGGTACACATTTCATAGAGAATCGTATCATGAAATGTTTTGGATTGGGCTTGCTGGTGTATTTGCCGTTGTAACATCTCCTATAGAAATATTCGCCAGGCTTGTAAATAAATTATTGGAGATTTGGAAGCCAAGGTTGTCCATAAAAGTAATTGGCGAAGTCATTGCCTACCAGACGCCAAATATCGTACTTATCAGGCAAATAGCATCCAAACACACGAAGTTAGGGACGCCCTTGCTAATAAAGGACCCTCATGCTCCTGAACAGATTGGTATGGCTCTCGACTATGTTGGCAGAGATGCAGGCATGTTGCTCAGAGCTATTGAACTGGGCATACCTAAAGACACGGATAACCTGGGCACTGTCCGTAAAGGGGTTCCTGTAAATTCTGTCGTGAATATTGAGATCGATGCCATTGATCAGCAGGGAAATATTATTTCTGAAATACTACACCGTTCCAAAGAAATTGTTGGGATTGTTGCACCGGAAACATCAATTGAGCGTTTGTATTTTGAGGTCGTTCAGGTAAGCGATTTAGAGGAAGGCCGTTTGGTGGAAACCTATATAGGGGATAACCATGTCCTATATCAAGTAATCAATGGGCTGACTAAAGAGGATATTGTCCAACAGAAGAACAAATACGGTTATGCCAGGGCACAAGCACAAAAGGTGGGGATATGGGATGACGACGCACAGAAATTTCTTCCCGCGAAATGGTTGCCATCACTAAATGCCCCCGTCTTTTTAAAGACTGTAGAGGAATATCAGCAAAATGTAGACGCTATAGGCCATTTTCCGGAAACCAACTATACCGTTGGTATAAAGAACATTCACGAACTGGTGACTCATAATACTGCGATTCTGGGTATTCTCGGTGTGGGTAAATCCATGCTTGCTATAGAGCTTGTGGAAAGGATGATGGCTGCTGGGATAAAAGTCATTTGTATAGATATGACAGATGAGTATGCCGAGGAGTTAGGCATTTTTTATGACGAGAAAACAGAGCATAAATTGCTAGACGAGCTGGATAAGATTGGTTCAGATGGAAAAACAAACATAAAGAAAAATGTAGAGGAAGGTGGGTCGATAAACCAGTTCTCAGAGGAAATCGAAAACCATATATCCGACTTTATGTGTTCTGGTATTGAACAAAAATTGAAAATATACAACCCTTCGCGATTCGAGGTATGGCGCCAGGACAGTAAGCCATACCAGGATGATGCATCAATGGCATCATTGACGCCAACAGAGATTGCCAAAATTATTTCAGAAGCGACATTGAACATTGTTCGGCAGATGGGGCGTTCCAAGGAAGCAAAGGTTTGTATTGTCTATGAAGAAGCACATTCATTAGTGCCGGAGTGGAATTCAGTAGCTGTAGAAGGAGACAAAACGGCTACAAATGGAACTGCCAGGGCGATTCTTCAGGGAAGAAAGTACGGTATGGGATGCCTTCTGATCACACAACGCACAGCCAATGTAACAAAAACTATTCTTAATCAGTGTAACACGGTGTTCGCCATGAGGACTTTCGATGATACGGGCAAAGGATTTCTATCCAATTATATAGGGAAGGATTACACAAACATCCTTTCTTCTCTACAGGCACGGCATGCAATATTTTTTGGCAAGGCGTCTACTTCTGAAAATCCCGTTCTCCTTCGGTTGAATGACAGAGAGGACTTTACTAAGACATTTCGCCAGGCTCATCCACCACCTGAATTACAGAATAATATTGAAGAACCGGAAGGTGGAAAAAACCCAGAGAATGCCAACAACAATGCATCGGGTTTTGATGATGATATACCGTTTTGAGTACAGGCCCAGTTGGTTGTGCTTGGATGGAAGACATAGCAGTCATGCAAAAAAGCGGATGCGCCTAAAATTCACGTTAATTTAGTAGGCACGATGGAAAATAAGAAAACAAAGCTAGAGCTGACCTGGATTGGGAAGGATGAGCGGCCACGGTTGGAGCCGCGGATTCTATTGGAAGATCCGGAGAAATCGTATCATGCGCCGCATAGGGTGAGTAAGAACGATAACTTCGACAATATCCTGATTCATGGTGACAACCTGCTGGCACTGAAGGCGTTGGAGCAGGAGTATGCGGGTAAGGTGAAGTGTGTATTTATTGATCCACCATACAACACTGGCAGTGCATTTACTCATTATGATGATGGGATCGAGCATTCACTGTGGCTTTCGTTGATGCGAGATCGGCTGGAAATCATTAAAAGTCTAATGTCCAAGGACGGCTCGTTGTGGATCACAATCGACGACAACGAGGCACATTATCTTAAAGTTTTGTGCGATGAAGTATTTGGTAGAACTAACTTTGTTGCAAATGCAGTTTGGCAAAAGAAATACACAATTGCGAATGATGCAAAATGGTTATCTGATAACCATGACCATCTACTGATATATGCACGAGAGAAGGAAACTTGGAGACCATTCCGCTTGGAACGAAGTGCGGCAATGGATAAAAGATACAAGAATCCTGACAACCATCCAAAAGGGCTGTGGAAGGCCACTCCTCTTTATGCAAAGAGAAGTGGGTCTGTGAAAGAGCAGGCCTTTAAGTTTACGTTCAAGAACGGCTATGTGTGGTCTTCACCAAAAGGAACCTCACCAAGATTTCCAGCAGAAAAATTACGAGAGATGGATGAAAATGATGAGATCTGGTTTGGTGTAAAGGGTGACGCCGCGCCATCTCGTAAAACCTTTTTGAGTGAACTGAAGATTTCAGGTACTCCATCACCGACGGTGTGGTTACATTCAGAAACGGGACACAATCATGAAGCCACTGAAGAAATAAAAGCAATAAACCCAGTAGACTCCTTTTCAACGCCAAAACCCGAAAGGCTTATTAAGAGGGTGCTAGAATTGGCAACACAGTCTGGTGACCTCGTTCTCGACTCATTCTCCGGTTCCGGCACAACCGGCGCAGTCGCCCAAAAAATGGGCCGCCGCTGGATTATGGTGGAGCTGGGTGACCACTGTCACACGCACATCATCCCCCGTATGAAAAAGGTCATTGATGGCGACGACCCGGGCGGCATCACCAAAGCTGTCAACTGGAAAGGTGGCGGTGGCTTCCGCTATTATCGACTCGCGCCCTCGTTACTGGAAAAAGATCCGTGGGACAACTGGGTCATCAGCGACAAATACAATTCCGAGATGCTGGCTGAGGCGATGTGCAAGCACGAAGGGTTTAGCTATGCTCCCAGTGACTCGGTGTACTGGCAACATGGCCATTCCACCGAGCGGGACTATATTTATGTCACCACCCAGACTTTGAGTCGGGCGCAACTGGAGGCATTGTCGGAAGAAGTCGGCGATGAGCGTACGCTGCTGGTGTGTTGCGGGGCATTCCGCGTCAAGCGCGATGCCTTTGCCAATTTGACGTTGAAGAAGATTCCCAATGCAGTGCTGGACCATTGTGAGTTTGGGCGGGAGATTACAGCCTGGAAATTGCGGAATTGCCAGATGCACCGGAAGACCATCCTCACCCTGGCCCTCTCCCTGAGGGAAAGGGGACTAAGGAAGAAGAGGGGAAGAAAAAAGCGGCGCAGATCAATCTATCATTGTTCGAGGAGGATGAAGCATGAACCGATCTACCATTCTTGCGAAATTGCGAGAGCACCATGACGAGATCGAGCGGCAATATCGTGTCAAACAATTCAGTCTTTTCGGTTCGGCGGCACGTGACGAGTTACAGGAAGATAGCGATATCGACGTTCTGGTGGCATTCGATGGGCCGGCTACATTTGATGGCTACATGGGTCTGAAGTTTTACCTCGAAGAGTTACTTGGCAGGGAGGTGGATTTGGTTACCGAGTCGGGTCTCAAGCCCCGTGCACGCCCGCATGTGGAAAAGGACTTGATCCGTGTCGCGTGACCCGCTGCTGTATCTGGACGATATCGCACAAGCTGCGGAAAAGATTGATCGGTCCGTGCGCCCATTATCGTTCGAGGCATTTTGTGGGAACGATGTCATATTCGATGCGGTCCTGTTTAACTTGCACGTAATCGGTGAAGCCGCCAAGAAACTCCCGGACGACATGAAAGTGGCTATGCCGGAAGTTGAGTGGTCTGGCGCTGCGCAGTTTCGTGACATCATTGCACACCACTATTTTGCACTGGACGCCCAAATTGTTTGGGATGTGGTGCGTAACCGGATCCCGGGAATACGCGATGCGGCGCGGGCATTGCTAGCACGGCTTGATGAGGACGGCGACACGTGAACCACGAAGTTGCGGGATCACGGCACATCAATGCTATCAGCGCCCGGTTGGGTCTGCGCGCACCACAACGCGAATCACTCGAAATTCTGGCGCGGATCGCTGAACTGGTTCCGTTGAGCAAACAGTACGATCTGGATGCATTGCTTTTTGCTGTGCGGGCCGAGTTTTCCAGTGTCGATGAGTTTGAGCGTGATTTCCCATCGTTGTGTTTTGCACTCGCCACCGGCGTGGGCAAGACGCGGCTGATGGGGGCCTTTATCAGTTATCTGCAACCTGGCCAAGGGTATTCGCCATTTCTTTGTATTGGCTCCCAACCTGACTATATATAGCAAGCTCATCGCCGATTTCACGCCCAACCACCCCAAG
>DRJZ01000022.1 GCA_011052015.1 Acidiferrobacteraceae bacterium
AACCAGTTGGGCTTCGGTACGGAGTAAGGCGACGAAGTTTTTCGTAATGGTCTTTGACTGACCCATTTTCCCCGGGAGGATTCGCTTTAGTTCTACTATAACGGATTCTGAAATGAGCAAATCGTGGACTTGTAAAACAACCTCGAAGAGTTCTGTGCACAATCCTCGCGCGGTCAGTGCGCTCACCAATGCATTGGTGTCGAGAAATACCTTCACGAAATATCGCGGAAGACATCTTCGTCAGTTAGGTATCCGGCTGCTTCAGCGAGTGGTAGTGCTTGGCGTTTTAATTCGCGGAATCGCTCCACGGCAACGCGCTTGCGTAACATATCACGAGCCAGATCACTCTTCGTACGATGTAGGGCCTTAGCGAGTTGGCCAAGGTCTTTTTCGAGTTCATCGTCGATGCGAATGGTCAGAGTGCCCATAGTTTGCTCCAGGCGGATCTAGAGGGTATGTATTACATCGTAATACAGCTAAAAGAAAAATGAAAATTGCTAGCAAGGCTCGGACCGATATTTGAGAGCCAGATTCTCCGTGCAATGGCCTTGGCGCCACCGGGCCTAGCGAGCCTGAGGGGTAGGGTGAGCAGATGCAGCAACAGGATCAGGCCGTTTTTCATTGGGCCGATCATACCGATCATTCGGGGTAGGATAAGACTGTAATTTGCGATGCACAGGCGTGTAATCGTATAGGCCTAGGCGCGTTGGGGCACGCTGTCGCGGGTATAGAGGTAGACTCGGTTACGACCGGCCTCCTTGGCCTCGAGCAAGGCCTGGTCGGCGCGCCACAGTACTTCGTCATAGGTGGCGTCGTGGGTCTCCATGGCGCTGAGCCCTCCGGTCCAGCGCAGGATGTGGGTGGCGCCGGGTTTGAGTTCCAGGGTCTTGGGTAATTTGCGCCGCAACCGATCCGCCAGACCGCTGGCGGTCTCCAGTTCAGTATAGGGAAAGATAATACAGAACTCGTCGCCCCCCAAGCGGGCCACGAAATCGGTATCACGTATCGCCTCTTTGAGGGCTGCTGCAAATTTAACAATCAAGGCATCACCGGCGTCGTGACCATAGCTGTCGTTGACCTGTTTAAAGTAGTCAATGTCGATCATGAGTACCGACATGGCAAATCCGGTCCCGGATTGAATAAACAACTGCTCCAGGCGATCCTCAAAGGCACGACGGTTAGGCAGTTGAGAGAGGTGATCGGTGAGCCCAAGGTCTTGCAGTTTGCGGCGTTCCCTGACCAGTTTGCCCCCGGAGCGTGCGATGTAATTGAGCAAGTGTCTAAACTCATCAAGTTGTATGGGGTAGTTTCTATGTAGTCTGCCGTCGCGGATATCCTTAAACATACGGGCAACCAGCTTGATGTCATGATGCAGCGCCCTCGCGGTAAAGTTAAATAATATGCGATCACCCAATAGCAATAATAAGGCAATGACCGAAAAAATGGCCGCAAGTGTATTGCGTAGGTTGGATGGCTGGGCCGATATCCGTTTGCTGGGCCAATAACCTATGCTGAGCTTGGTATTGGCTATTTTCATTGTCAGGGCCTGGGCGGTGTCTTTGAGATCGTGTTCACCGCTGTTGGCGACCACCCGTTGCCCAGTATGGGTGGCGCTATACAATTCTGCATATCCAGGCTGCCCTAGTTGTTGCCAGGCACTATCCAGGAGTTGGGCTGCATCCAGGTGTAGGTGCAGCACCGGTGCGCTGGAGGTATGCAGGATGATACGATTTACCAGGGAATTCATCGCAATGGACTGATTGGGCCGCTGGTGTTGTAGCACAGCCCCAGGGGCAAACAGGGCGCCCAATGCCTTGAGGTGTTGTTTTCGCTTGGTTTGGCTGCGGCTTTTGAGCGTCGCCACCAGGGGCGGAGAAGTTTGTATTCTGTTCAGCAGAGACTGTTGCGTTTCAACCTGGGCTGCGATGAGTGTGCCAAGTTGATGTACCGCATCTTGAGAAGTCTGAGCTTTGTTCTGAGCTATATTTTTTTTCAGCAACTGATAGGACCCCAGACCCAGCAGGCCCAGGGCGAGTATGGACAGGGCTAACCTGTAATAATTGTGGCGTCGATGAGAAACCATTAAGTACAGCACTCCACCTATCACAAACGATCATGAATAACTAACGCTTTGAAACAGTATAGGTTACTTAAAATGAGCACTTCTTATTAATAGTCCCTTCTACCTCAGGGAGAAGGTTGGGATGAGGGGATAGTAGAATTTACAGCACGCTATCCTTGTTTGACCCCCTCACCCTAGCCTTCTCTTGGGGTGAGAGGGGGTTGAGAAGTGCTCTTGACTAAGCATATACATAGATTTCCAGGGGATAGGGGGTATGCCATAGTATGCCGACGGGAGGCCATGACTTACTGACGTCCGGTATGACCGAAACCTCCATCACTTCGGTGGCTTTTCTCGAAGTCTTTAACGACCTCAAATTCTGCCTGGATCACTGGCACGAATACCAGTTGGGCAATGCGGTCCCCCGGTTGGATCACAAAGTGTTCCTTGCCACGATTCCAGCAGGACACAAATAACTGTCCTTGGTAATCGGAATCAATGAGTCCCACCAGATTGCCTAAAACAATACCGTGTTTGTGGCCCAACCCAGAACGGGGCAACACCACTGCGGCCATCTGGGGGTCGGCGATATGGATGGCGAACCCGGTGGGGATGAGGTGGGTATCACCGGGATCGATATGCAGGTGTTCGTCCAGGCAGGCCGTCAGGTCGAGGCCTGCGGAACCCTCTGTACCGTAGCGGGGCAGGGGGAATTCATTGCCGATGCGCGGGTCGAGTATTTTGAGTTGTATTTTTTTCATGGTACCTCTGGGCGATTTCAGAAATGAGTTCTCGGGCCAGCCGACTCTTGGTTTGTAGCGGTAATGGGGTGAGACTGTGCTGGTCTATGAGTGTGAGTTGATTTAAGTCCGATTCGAACCCACTGTGGCGGTCCCCCACAGGGTTGGCGGCGATGAGATCCAGTTTTTTGGCCTCCAGTTTCTTTCGGGCGTGGGCCTCCAGATCGTTGGTTTCAGCGGCGAAACCCACTGTATAGGGGGCAGGATCAAGGGCGGCCACACTGGCGAGAATATCCGGGTTGGGTACTAACTCGAGCGATAGGCTGGCATCTGATTTTTTGATTTTACGGGCTGCTGTTTGTATCGGCCGATAGTCTGCTACCGCCGCCACGCCGATAAAAATATCGATGGGGTGGATATGGGTGTGTACCGTGTCGTGCATCTGTTGGGCTGTGGCCACCCGTAGGGTTTGTATCCGGTCCGGATCGACCAGGGTCGTGGGGCCTGATACCAGAATGACTTGAGCCCCTGCCTCCATGGCAGCCTGAGCCACCGCGTAACCCATTTTGCCCGAACTGCGGTTGCTCAGGCCCCGCACCGGGTCGATGGGTTCCCAGGTGGGACCGGCGGTGACCATGATCTGCAGACCATCCAGGCTACCCGTTTGGAACAGGGCTGCGGCATGTTCAGCCAGTTCAGCAGGTTCCAGCATCCTGCCAGGACCGGTTTCGCCACAGGCCTGGCTACCGCTATCCGGCCCCCAGAAAGTGACCCCACGCTTTTTCAGGCTGATGAGGTTATTCTGGGTGCTGGCGTTGGCCCACATTTGTTGATTCATGGCCGGGGCCACGGCAACTGGGCTCTTGGTGGCGAGGCACAGGGTGGCCAACAGGTCATCGGCCCGGCCCTGAGCCAGCCGGGCCAGGAAATCGGCCCCAGCGGGTGCGACCAGCACCAAGTCGGCCCAGCGCGCCAATTCGATATGACCCATGGCTGTTTCGGCCCCAGTATCCAGAAATTCACTGTGGACCGGGTGGCCGCTGATGGCCTGGAGGGTAAGGGGGGTGATGAATCGGCTTGCGGCCTGGGTCATAACCACGCGCACCTCGGCGCCGCGTTCGCGCAGGCGCCGTATTAAGTCCGCGGCCTTGTAGGCGGCAATACCACCGGTGACACCGACCAGGATACGTTTGTTGGATAGTGTGGCCATGGGGTGTAGAGTCTACTGACCTAAAGGTGTGTTTAAAAATAATTTCCCTATTATTTTTAAACTCGATTCCCGAAAACGTGGTTTTCGGGAATCTCCAAGGACTATAAACCACATTATATACAAGGAGTGTATATGACAATTCGAGACTGGCCCCAAGGCGAGCGGCCTCGGGAGAAGTTGTTAAACCGAGGATCGGTGGCCCTATCTGATGCCGAATTGGTGGCAATCTTTCTACGTACCGGTTGCCGGGGACACAGTGCCATTGATCTTGCCCGGCGTCTATTACAGCAATTTGGTGGGCTCCGGCCCCTGTTGGCGGCCCCCCGGGAGCGAATTTGTGCAGTGACCGGAATGGGGACCGCCAAATATGCCCAACTACAGGCGGCCCTGGAATTGGGCCAGCGCCACTTGGGTGAGGTGCTGTTTCGTGGGGCAGTGCTGGATTCACCCCAGGTCGCCCGGGATTATCTGCATGCCCGCCTGCGGGACAGGCAGTACGAGGTGTTCTGTTGTCTGTTTCTGGACAATCGTCACCGGGCACTGGCCTTCGAGGAGTTGTTTAAGGGCACCCTCAACGGTACCAGTGTCCACCCCAGAGAGGTGGTCAAACGGGCCCTGGGCCATAATGCCGCCGCAGTCATTTTTAGCCATAATCATCCCTCCGGGGTTGCTGAGCCCAGTTTGGCCGACCAAAGCCTAACCCAACGGCTGGTGGATGCCCTGGCCCTGGTAGATATTCGGGTGCTGGATCATCTGGTGGTGGGGGATGGGGAAACCGTGTCTTTTAGTGAACGTGGGCTGCTCTAGCCGGAGGCTAGATCAAAGGGGCGAGGGACGAGCAGATTATTGTGCTCACCTCTCGTACCTCGAGCCTCGTATCTGAGAAATGGGGCTACCTTTGCGAGCCCGGTTCTGGTATAAATGCGCGTCTTTCTCGCCCCAATTGGGGTATTTTGGAGGTTTTTACCATGCCTAGGGTTTGTCAGGTCACAGGCAAGCGGACCATCAGTGGGAACAATGTCTCCCACGCCAACAATAGGACGCGGCGCCGTTTTTTGGTCAATCTGCATTATCGAAAGTTTTGGGTTGCCAGCGAAAATCGGTGGGTGCGTATGCGTATTTCCGCGAAAGGTATTCGTATCATCGATAAGAAGGGTATAGATACCGTGCTCAAGGAAGTGCGGGCCCGCGGCGAGAAGGTGTAGCCTGATGAGAGATAAGATCAAGCTCGTGTCGAGTGCTGGTACCGGTCACTACTACACGACTACCAAGAACAAGCGTACCAAACCGGAAAAATTGGAAATGAAGAAATATGACCCGGTAGTACGCAAACACGTCATCTACAAAGAAGCCAAGATCAAGTAGGGGCAGTCCTGTAGGTGCGAATTTATTCGCACAGCAATAAAATCGGAGAGGGGGTTAAAGGCATCCTTGTATGTGGCTATTGCCCCATTTGCCCCAAACTCCAGATTCTTTTATCCCTTCACCATGCTGACCTGCATCTTCTCAATGATGGGTTTCAGAATTAATTCCATGGCAAACCCCATTTTGCCGCCGGGGATGACGATGCTATTGGGGCGGGACATAAAAGAGTCCTTGATCATCTGCTGTAGATAGGGAAAGTCCGCGCTGTCTGGATTGCGAAAACGGATCACGATGACGCTTTCATCCGGGGTGGGGATATCCCGGGCGATAAAGGGGTTGGAGGTGTCAACCAAAGGCACACGCTGAAAGTTGATGTCGGTGCGGGAGAACTGTGGCGTGATGTGGTGGACGTAATCATCCATGCGGCGCATGATAGTGTCGACGATGGCCTCAGCAGAATAGCCACGTTCCGCCCCATCACGGTGTATCTTCTGGATCCATTCCAGATTGACCACCGGCACCACGCCGATGAGCAGGTCCACGTACTGGCTGGCATCGGTATCGCCATGTTTTACCCCGCCATGCAGGCCTTCATAGAACAACAGGTCGGAGCCCGAAGGAATATCTTCCCAAGGTGTAAACTGACCTGGCCCCAAATCTGTCTTCAAACGCGCATTGTGCTGGGCCGCTTCTTCATCGCTGTGCAGGTAGTAGCGCTTCTTGCCACCACCGGTCTCGCCGTATTCTTTGAAAAGATCCGCGATCTTGTCGAAGTGGTTGGCCTCGGGCCCAAAATGGCTCAGGTTTTTGTTTTCTTTTTCTGCGGCGGCGATGGCCTTTTTCATATCTTGGCGATCATAGCGATGAAAACTATCACCTTCAATGACTACCGGGTTCATGTGTAAACGTCGAAAGATGTGCTCAAAGGCCACTTTGACGGTCGATGTCCCAGCGCCGGATGAACCGGTGACGGCGATTACGGGGTGTTTTGCAGACATAGTGCTCTCCGTGAAGCGTGAAATTTTTCAATGCACAGTGGCCACACCGTGAAATCAATGAGTATTGATTTAAGGGCACTTCTATTTATTCCCTCTCCCTTCGGGAGAGAGAATAAAACAAGGTTTAAGTTATTGATTTCTAATATCCCCTCATCCCCACCTTCTCCCGGAGGGAGAAGGATTATCAATTAATAGAAGTGCCCTGTAAGGTACTGGCCGTTGGCAAATAACCTGGATTCTGTGATCCGCTGGTTATTCCTGTAGGCGAACCTGCCGGGAGGGGCGTACATGAGGCGAAATGTATATCAGTCAAGGACCGATTGCCAGTAAAAGGTGGCCCGATAGACGTCATTTTCCTCTCTATCACAGTTAGCCATTCCCATTCGCGGCCGTCTGGCTTGCAATCGTCGGCGAAAATTGGTTTGCTAAGGCCAAACTCGGTTAAATACATTAACTTAGAGAGGATTATTAACGCTACGAGGTAGCTATGTACGGACTAGAGCAACAGGTTTTAAGAACGGATATATCCGGTATGCCGCTGGAGTGGATTGGTTTTCGTGATGCGGTACGCCTCTATCACGCCGATCAGGTGGCCTATAATTGTGGCGTGTTGCTTTACCGTATCCATGGGGGCTATAACGCTATCACGGGAAGGCGTAGCGAGATTGATGTGACGTCTATCCTGGCTACCAGTAGTGACGGCTATGCTTCCTATCATAGTCACCGGGATTACGTGCCGCCACTCAATAACCCGGCGCTATTTAAGCGTGACGCCAATCTGTGTCTATATTGCGGCGACAGCTTTGAGGATGGCCGACTGTCGCGAGACCATGTGACACCATTGAGTCGCGGCGGGCTGGATGATTGGAAAAATGTGGTGGCCGCCTGTAAGCGCTGTAATAACCACAAGGCTGGGCGTAGCCCCGAACAGGCTGGAATGAAGTTGCTGGCGGTGCCGTTTGCACCGACTCATGCCGAATATGTCTATCTCCGCAGCCGCCGGGTGCTGACAGATCAAATGGAGTTTCTGCGCGCCCATTTCCCCCGCAGCAGTCCCTTGCATCAGCGCTTAGTGGGCCTAAAGGGGTAGTGGCGTCAGTACAACGGCGCGGGCCCGGTAAGGTTAAAAAAAAGGCCCACACCGCGGGGGTATGGGCCTTAATCCTACAGAGGAAGGTAGGGCTTAGGGTCGGATGTAGCTGAAGCCCTGGTCTTGCAGGTGGGCAATCTCAGCGACACCGCTGGGTACGATGTCTTTCTCGTCCACATCAAACATCTGGGTCTTATAGTCGATCTTTTTGCCACGCAGGGTATTGGCGCAAATATTGAAAGATACACCCTGGTCCTTGAGGTTACTGATCTTTTGTTGCATCGCCATGTCTTTATTGGCACGGGTCAACAGAGTGTAACCACCACTGTGCATAATGACGCGAATGTCCAGATTTTCTTTGCCTACAGCATTGATGTGGTTCTGGATATTGCGCAATGCCGCGCTTTGGCGCTTCGGATCTTTGTAGTTCACATGGTAGATCACTTTTTGCTTGGAATATTTACCGGCTATGGCTGCGCCAGCGCTCAAAGTAAAAATGGTTGCCATCAAAATAGTTAGTAATTTCTTCATATTTCTCCTCCTGATGAGTATCAATACAGTATATTTAGACAGATTAGTTATTGAATGGTGGGCTATACTTGAATATAGGCCCATCCCTGAAGTTGGCGCCGCATAATCTGCGCCACAGCAGAGTCGATCACGACCGCTTCGGGTAGAAGTACCAGGTTGATGTTTTGCTCACGTTCGAGTCGATCAATGGTATTTTGGCAGGCAACAAATGCCAAGTTGTTCCAATCCCGATAGAGTCGTTTAATACGCGCCGGGTCGGGCGAAGTGTCTGCACGTAGTAGATTGATGCCGCCACCATTGGTGATGATTTCTACCCGCGCAATCTGGTTGGTTTTCTTATAGAATTTGAGCAGACTTTCGGCTTCATCCAACAATTCGTTCATGCGCTCCGGATCGCCGCTATTCAAGTGCAACAGTACCTTGATGCCTTTCGCCGGTAGCGGTGAGGTCAAGGCGCTGACCTGGTGGCCGGTGGGTGCAATCTGATGCGGGGTGGTGGTGTGCAGGACCCAACCGATGGCTATACCCAGCCCCAGGATGCTGGCAGCAATGGAACGGAATCCAATGCGTGACCATAGGCCGCATCGTTCCGATGCGCCGTGTATGGGAGGGGGTGGCGGGGCAGTACAGGCCAGCTGTACCAAATCGCGCACTTTACGCAGTTCACATACGCGCCGATTGAGGGACTCATCCTGGCTGATAGCGACGAAGGCGTCGCTCTTTTCTTCCGGCGTGAGTTGGTTGTCAATAAAAGCATTAAGAAATTCGTCGGAAAATTTTTGCTCTTGTATCATTTCACTCTCCGAAACCGTGCCGGCCGTTTGGTTGCGGTGTTGAATTCCATGCCACGTAGCAGGCGGTCACGTAATGTGTTGTGTGCCCTGCAAAGTCGGCTCATCACTGTGCCGACGGGTATTTCCAGAATGTGTGAGACCTCTGAATAGGTAAAACCTTCCAGGTCCACTAGCGTCACCACCCGCCGTTGTCCCTCGGACAGGTTAATGATGGCGTCACGGACCTTTTGGATGAGTTGCTGTTCTTCATGGCTGCTCTCAGGTGTGGTCTCGCTCAGTACAGACACATTTTCGATATCTTCGGCCTCTTTGTGTTTGCGCAAGTAATCACGCCAGCAATTGGAGAGGATACGAAAAAGCCATGCATTCATGGCCTGGGGGTCACGTAACTGTGAGGCTTTGCTAAGGGCCTTGACCAGGGTTTCCTGGGCAAGGTCATCAGCGAGAGCAGCATTGCAGGTCCATGCATAGGCCATGCGATAGAGCCGCGGCCGACTTGTTTCGAGTTTCTTGGTCAGTTCCTGCGAACGGCAGACCAGGTTCAATAAATTCATAAGCTTCGCGAATACCTTCTGTTAAGGTAATTAAGGAGACGAAGCGGGGAACGAAAGTATTCCAATTATTTTGGGTGCCTCCCTAAGGAGAGGCGGAAGGCATTAATGATTGATGCGGTATGCCCTATCAAAGACACAAAACTGTCATTTCAGGTGCAAGGAAGAGAAAACCCGAAGTTCGGAGTGTTTATCCAATACAAGGAATGCCCAATAAGGAGATGCTTTAATGTGTGCGAATAAATTCGCACCTACACCACGTTTGTAGGGTCGAATTTATTCGATCAACCTATAGGGCTAAATTTGGATATAGGTCCAGCCCTGCTGCAAACGGATGAGGATCTGGCCCAGCGCCGAGGGCGCCACCAGGGCCTCTGCCAGTAGTTTGGCATCGGTGCCGGTTTCGTACTTGAAGCGTTTA
This sequence comes from Acidiferrobacteraceae bacterium, assembly GCA_011052015.1. Classification (GTDB taxonomy): domain Bacteria; phylum Pseudomonadota; class Gammaproteobacteria; order HyVt-429; family HyVt-429; genus HyVt-429. The sequence goes on from DRJZ01000022.1 coordinate 9,763, forward strand.
ATGGCGCGCTGGCAGGCCAGGAACGACACATTATCGTAACGCGCCAGCAGTGCCTGGATATGCGCGACTTCGCTGGAGACGTCGGTGCGCAGCAGGTCCAGGCCCTTGCTGTTGACCACCACTTCGACCGGCACCGGCTTGCCATGGCGGGCATAACTCTTTAGCAGGGCCTCCGTCTTGACCAGGGTTGCAACAAGTTTGGCCGGGTTGTTGGAGTTGAGGTGCAGGATGACCCCGGGTGGTTGTTGCGTTGGGAGCTTGTTAGCCGTTAATTGCAGGGTCATGGTGGCGTCAGAAACCACAATTTGGTCCAGTTGCGACCCTGACCCCAATTGAGTATGGCCTACCCAGCCCAGCCCAGCGCCGATGAGCAATAGCAGTCCTGCGGCCAAGGACGGCCACAATATATGGAGACGGCACTGGCGCGGTGCGTCGGCCAGCCGCTCAGGCATCTGCACTTGCTGGTAGGCGTGTTTTACCATCTCCTGCAGGGCGCGGATTTCACAGATACGCTTACCGAGTGCCGGGTCGTCGTTGACGGCCTTGAAGACGCGTTCTTTTTCTTCGGCACCGAGTTGATCGTCCACGAATGCATTCAGGCACTCATCGGAGATCGGGTCAATGTCCTTCATTTAACTCTCCTGATACTTGTGCTTGCGGGTTGTTCCGATCTACACGTTTGAGTTTTAACAAGAAGTTTCTTGAGTGTTTTACGAGCTCGGCACAGACGGCTCATTACCGTGCCAATGGGGACCGCAAGTATATCGGCGACTTCCATGTAGGAAAAACCCTCTAAATCAACCAATGTGGTTACTTGACGTTGGCCCTCTGATAACTGTGATACTGCAAGCAGGATTTCGTTAATCACTTCGTTCCGATTGTGAAGCGATTCGGGGGTCACGTTATGCGTCAGATTCAAGTCGTCAATGTCTTCCATGATCCGGTTGCGCCGAAAGTAATCGCGCCAACAGTTGGCAAGTATTCTGAACAACCATGCATCCATGGTTTTAATGTCGCGTAACTGCGCCGTATGACGTAATGCCTTGGCCAGTGCCTCCTGAACCAGGTCTTCAGCCAGGGGTGGATTGTGGGACCAGGCAAAGGCCATGCGATAGAGCCGCGGTCTGCTGTCTTCCAGCTTGCGCCGGAATTCCTTACTGTGCTGAAGCAAAAAAGATGCCATGGTGACGTGTGCGTAATGTAAAGATCCGATTATCTGATATAGACGCTATAACGCCCTGCAATATTCCCGTAGCCGGTCCTGGGCCCTTGCGGGAGCAGTATATTAATGTTTTCTTATATTTTCATTCAAGGGATCAATTACGGAAAATGCTTATGTAGTGAAATTGTAACGAGGTGTCTTAGTTATAAGGCAAGTTCCAGTGTGTCCGCAGTGTAACAAATAATTATATTAGATTCAATGGCTTAGCTAAGAAGGTGCTGTGGTCAAGCAGGCGCTTTGGCCCATGGGGTGGGTTGTTCGAGGAAGATTTTGTGGTTAATTCGGAATAATTAGTGACTTTTTGCGTCTCTCCCTACGAGCATGGTGCAATCTGTATAACAAGACGCTATGCCACAACGGGGTATATCACATAAAAAACGCTCGTTGTTGTCATGGGGTGAAAATTTTTTGATTTTCACTTTGTGTTTAATCTGTCAAGGAAACTAAAGCGTTCTTGAGGGTTTGCCTAACCGGTTAAACCGAGCAGGTGATGTGTCAATAAATTCAATTGATGGAGGCAGTTATGAAGAAGTTGTTTGTATTAATGCTGGGGGCGATGCTGAGTCTGAGCATGGCTACGGCGAGTGCCGATAAAAAGCCCCAAAGCAAAAATAACCCGTTTGCCGAGCATTTTGTTGTATTTCATTTGTCAGCGGGGTCAGGCTTTGAACAAAAGCTCGTACTAAACAACGTATCGAACCTGAGGAAGCACTGGGGTGATAAGGTCGCCATTGAAGTTGTGACTTATGGTCCCGGTCTGCGTCTTTTATTCAAGGAAAATGTTCAATCCAAGCGCATCAAATCACTGGCTGCCGAAGGGGTGACCTTCTCTGCCTGTGGTAACACCATGAAAAAAATGGGTCGTAAAAAAGGTGATTTGATTAGTGTCGCCAATCCGGTTCCAGCGGGTGTGGTGCGTCTCGTGGAACTACAAGAGGCGGGCTGGAGTTACATTCGCCCCTAGCAGGGTGTTGTCAGCGCCTGCTAAAAATCGTGACAGGCTTGTTGCATTTAAATTTGGTTGCGATTCGGCAGACGTCCCGTTTTTATAAATAAAATTTTAAGTACACCTTAATTAGGAGGATGGATTGATGAAAAAGAACAGTCGTTCTGTACCTAAGTTGAGTCGGCTTTCGGCTGCCGTTACTGCCGCGACCATCGCATTCGGCAGTGTCGGTACTGCGGAAGCGGCCAACTGGTTCAAGTTGCGCGGCACCGAGCCGGGTGGTACCGCCCATACCCTGCAGGTATGGGGGTTTTTGCAACCCACGTTCGTTAATTACGATACTAGTGCGATCTCCGGGGCTGTGGGCAAGGCGTCACCTTTGAATGGCACCTTGCCGATCCCGGGCACGGTTCCGCCGCGCCGCACGGATAAATCGAGCTTTTATCTACGCCGGGCCCGTATCGGTATTCGTGGCACCATGATACCCATCAGCAACGATATCGATTACTTTATCCTCACGGAGATGGGTCAGAACGGGATCACCCGTCCCGATCACAATATGACCGTATTGGATGCGTCGGTAACCTTCAACCAGTTGGCCGGTAAGCGTCGCGATGATGGCAGTAAGGGCCTGGGTATGCGGTTTCGCATGGGTCAGTTTCTGTTCTCCCAGACATCTGAAACCTTGTCCAACTCCACACCGGGACGCCGGGTGCATATCTGGATGCCGGAGGCAACCTTTCAGAACGCGCTGGGCCGCCGTGTCTATGATCAGGGCCCCGGCAACTTTACCGGCACCAAGGTTGATGGCGCCCGTGATATCGGTCTTGAGGTCTTTGACTGGACGGAGTTTGGTGATCCCAATTCACCCTATGAGTTCACCTATTCTCTGGGTGTCAGCAATGGCGATGGTATCGGGATTCAGAACGCTGATCGGAACTATCGTTATTATGGCTGGTTATCTTTTGCCAAGTTGTTTGACAATACCCGTGGCCCACGCCGCCATGACGCGCAGGTCTACGGTTTCTACCAGACGGGTGATATTAGATTCAACAACGATCTCAATGGTGACGGGGTCCCTGATCACAAACAAATCAACCCGGTGACAGGTTTGGGCGGTTTGGCTGCTTGTGGTGGTGTGGACGCTTGCCGGATTGCCAATGCGGGTAATGCCAAGGATATCAACCAGAAATATTGGGGTATTGGTGTTCAGTACTTCAATAGGCCGTTTAAGGGTTATGGTCAGGTTCGATTTAATGCCCAGTACGAGAAGGCACAAGGGCTTACTTTTGATGGTCAGCAGGTGCCTTCCGCTCTTTTCTCCGGACCGTTATTTGAGAATTTCGGCCTTCGATACAATCCGGACGGTGTAAATGAAGGTTTTTACATTGATGCGGGCTACGATATTAACAAGCATCTGGGCATCAAGAAGCGGACCACCATCAACCTGCGTTACGATGAGTATGATCGCAACAAGGGTAATGCTGGACGGGCCATCCATACCGAGCAGTTGACGCTCACCGGTGAGTATTTCTTCCACAAGAAGGCCCGCCTGACCCTGTCCTACGGCTGGCGCAAATGGGATGCCAATGACCGTACCGCCGGAAAGATTATAGGTTCCAGCGGTACGCCCGCCAGTCGGCATAATGGTAATGCAGTACTGAGCGGGGTGGGTAACCGTTTCGGCGCCCAAGTGACCTTTATCTTTAAAAATGTCCTCCTGAGATAACGGTTAGCGATAACCGAGGTAGTGTTGGGGCCCCTTTATGGGGCCCTGTTTTTTTCTGTGCTGGGGCTTTCGTTTAAACACTAGAACAGGAGTATCATGACTAGACAGTGTGCGGTGAATGTAGGAAATTCAAAGAATTAAGACTCAACCGAGGACAGGGGTGACCATGATTGGCAAAAGAAATCCGATACTCCTTTTATGTCTGGGCCTGGTCCTGCTGGCGGGTTGCGGACATTCGGCAGACAAAAAGGAAAAGCACTCCAGCAAGCGTATTTCCGATGCCGGTGTGGTGTTGCCGGAATACAAGGAATCGCAAAGCGAACGCTATACCACCCGGATTGACCACCGCCCTCATGGTGTAGCACTACAGGTCCCGAAAGAACCTGCTGTGGCCTGGGAGACGCTTATACGGGCCCTGCATCGCTTTGGGGTACCGGTGGTTGAGAACAACGGCGCCTCGCGTACCGTGATCACGGAATGGATCAGTATGCGATACGATCCTGCTACCGGTGAGGTATTCACCCTGCCCGGGATACTGGGCCGGATCAGCCTAAAGGATTTAAACCTGGAGCGGCATCGTTTTCGTTTTCAGGTCCAGGCGGGGGGCAATGAGAAAACCAGTCATATCGGTGTGGTCGATGCCGTGCGCCAGGCCGAGATTGATCTATACCCGGACAGTATGGCCTCGTTCCTGGTCTGGCAGGACCGCCCCCTCCAGCCCGGTGCGGCGGCGGCGTTTTTAAACCGGTTGCAGGGGAGTTATGAATCCGCCATGGTGTCGCGTCTGGTGGCGCCACAGCAGGCTGGCGGGGCTCCAGTGGTACTGGCGAAGGCGGGGGCGATAGTTGCTGCGCCGATGAGTAACGCGGTGACGGTACGGGCTACGACGCCAGCCGAGGCCTACCATCCCGGTAAGGCGGCTGGATCCATTATACAGGCGCCAAAGGAAGAGACCGAGACCCAAGCCAGGCCCCAAACGGTATCGCCCAAGCAATCTGTTGTTGGTGGTAGGGCCGATGCGAAAGCCAGGGCTGCAGCGCCTGCACCAGTAGTGGCCCCCGCGCCCACTGGCGCCGGAACAACGAGCAGCAAGTGGCTGCTGGTACGGGCCGGTCCCCATGTAGCCTGGGCGGCCCTCAAACGCGCCCTAGACGATCAAGGAGTGAGATTCGTGTTGGATCCATCTGGTCGTTATGCCCTGACTACTGCATGGCTGAGGCTTGACTACAACAAGAAAAAGGATGCCTTGCGGCCACCCAAAAAGGGGCCTCAATGGGGCTTTAATGCCAAAGGCGACGGCGCCCAGCAACACCGCTTCCAACTGGCGGTGATCAAAGATTCGCGTGGTGGTCATGCCTATATTCAGGCTTGGCATGTAGGCCATAAAGAGCAGGTCGATTTAACCCCGGATGCCTCCATTACCAGCCTGTCATGGGTAGAACGACCCACCCAGGCCCGCATTGCTGATGCTTTCTTGCGTGAATTGCGGATCATTGTCGCGCCTAAATAGTGAACAAATTGCGCCAAGTGACGTCAAACATTCAAGTATCCGGTCCTGCCCGCGTTATCGCGGGCAGGGTTCACGACTTTAAAGGGCTGATGAAATGAAACAATTCATTTTCACTATGGCACTGTTGGTTGGCTTGGCGGTGCCCGCATGGGGTGATTACGAGACCGGTTTGATGGCCTATAGAAATGCGTATTTTGAAGAGGCCCTCAGGAACTGGACACCGTTGGCCATTGATGGCGATGCCAGAGCGCAATTCTATCTGGGTGAGATCTATGTAGACGGCATGGGTGTGCCCATTAATCTACATAAGGCGGTTCGGTTTTACCGGCAGGCGGCTGAGCAGGAGCACCCTGGCGCCCTGGCGCGCCTCGGTATGTTGCGCGCAAGAGGTAGGGGCGTGTCACAAAATTATGCCAAGGCATTGGCATGGTATCGGCGCGCTGCAGTTTTGGGAGATCTGGATGCCCAATACCGGCTAGGATTTTTGTATGAAGCGGGGCGGGGTACGCAGCCCAATTTGGAGCACGCCTTCAAGTGGTGGGCCATTGCAGCACGTTGGGGAGACCCCGATGCCGCCAAGGAGCGTGACCGTATCAAGGCCCAGGTGAATAGCCAGGTTCTCGATTCCCTACAGCAACAGGTGATGCTGTGGCGCTCCAGTGGCGGGGATATATACAGCTACTAAGACGCACGCGACAGTCAAGATGAACGCCCGATTAAATTTGCGCGCTTGGTACGGAACCAGTCTATTTGTGCTGCTCGGTTTTTTGGGTGGTGTCTACTTTACCAACCAGGTCCAGGTATTTTTTGCCGTGATCATGGAGGGGCGGGCTCCGGCTCTACCCTTGGCCCTTGGCCTGATTATCCTGCATTTCGATCTGGCGGCATTGCTGGCCACCCTGGCCTTGGCCTGGATTACGGTGGACCGGCCGTGGTGGGTTGCCACCCTGGTCGGTTTGTTGCTGCTTATTTACCATGGCTATTGGACCCACTATCACCTGGAGGGTAACTGGCGATGGTGGTATCTGCTGCGAGTATTGTTGTTACCCGCGTTTGTGCTTGCCGGAATGTGGTTGGGCCGATTATGCAACCGGGGCGCGGTGTCAAAGAAAGTGCTCATGCTTGTTGGGTACGCAGTGCTTGGCGCAGCCTCGGTGGCTTACCTGATTCCTTTGGGACGACAGCTGATCGCGGCATAATTCAAACAAATTATGTTTTAATCTTTGAGGGTTGTGTTCCCACGGCTTGTCGTGATTAATATTGAACCGCCAAGACGCCGAGTGCGCCAGAAAAATATGTTTCCAATACCTTTGGCGCTCTATCCCACAAGCGGCACCGAGGTTGGCGTCTTGGCGGTTCAGGTTATTCTTTAGCGTTCTACTTTGACCTTGAGGCGATTGCCTCCATATTCGTGCTGACTATCGTGACCTTCAATGAGGACGTATTCCGTGTCGGCAGGGATTTTCAGGGTGTAGAGCCCCCGGGTAAAGGGCTGTTCGTCCACATGGGGATGGGCCAGCACCCGTCTGCCCAGCTCCTCGCCTTCCAGGGTGAGTACGCGCCAATGATTGGCATAGTGTTTCCAGCCCGTGTCTTCATGTTTGAGGGTGACCTTGGCTGAGCAGCGTTCCTCCTGACACTTTACTTCGGCCTTGACTACGGTCACTTCACCGGCTTGCACCGGGGCAGTTAGGACGAATACTGCAAGTGTGAGGTGACGGACTTTAAGCAAAGGGAGTCAAATCAGGCTCAACGGGCACGATAGGTAATGCGGCCCTTGCTCAAATCGTAAGGTGTCAGTTGCACGGTCACCTTGTCGCCGGTGAGAATACGGATATAGTGTTTGCGCATCTTGCCGGAGATGTGGGCGGTAACCACGTGGCTATTTTCCAGTTCGACGCGAAACAGGGTGTTGGGAAGGGTCTCAATGACCGTCCCCTCCATTTCAATGCTTTCTTCTTTTGCCACAGTATGCCTTACACAATCTCGGTTAATAGTTTGGGGCGGGAATCCCGGTCCGGGTCCCCGCAGCGGCCTGTATGATGCCGTAAGCCAATGTGGGCGTAAAGGGAAAACTGCACAGAATAATACGGCCATCTGTTGACTTCCTCTGTTCCTCAAAGGGATGCCAAGGGGTGCCGGAGGGACCTCGGTGCCCCCCTTGAAGGGTAGAAGGGTCGGGTTGCCCAAGATACGCTTGAGGACCATGCGGGTAAGATCTTTGGCAGTAAACGTCGCCTGGGATGCAGGTGGTCGTGGTTCTGCTAAGGAGTCTTGATTTTTCGGAAGCCGCTGGTAGCCACCACCTCGCCGGCCTTGTTGATCGCGATCGTCCGCCAACGATAGTCACGCCCTGGAACCAGACGATCCTGGGCCAGACGCGTGAAGGCGACTTCCCGTTGACTGGCCGGTACCGCCAGTCCGGCCACCAGCTTGTCGCTGCCCGGTTTTGCGCTCTGTTTCGGATACACCTCAATCTGGATATAGGCTGCTCCGGGCACAGGGGCCCAGGCAAAACGAACGCCGGCCGCGAGGAGTACATTTTCGGCAGGTGCGAGGATGCGGACCTTTTTCTGGGTGCGTGGATGGCGCTCCGTCACGAAATAACGAATGTAGGGGATGTCGCCTTGCAGTGCCGGGCTATTGATGCGCAGGCGCACCACGTACTGTCCTGCGGTGGGGACAGGTAACTGCGGGCTTTCCAGCTCCACGCGGCCAAAACCGCTCAGGTATTTGCGCACCAGGCGCAAGCTCTGAAAAATCAGGGCCCCACCGCTGGTGGCAGTGGTGGCGATCTCCCAATTCGCACTCAGGAGCCCGCTGCCGCCGTAGGTGATGTCGGCAATCACCTTTACGCGTTCGCCCCGATCGACGACTCGCAGTCGCTGCCTGTCCGGGAACATGAGATCAATACGGTTGATGGTGAAAACGCCGCCGCTGCCGCCGGTGATATTCAGCGCCACGGTTCCCGTGGCGGTCGTGAAACCGTCCGTGAAATCGCGGGTTAGCAGGAAGCGGGCGTTGCCCAGCTTTTGGGCGCGGTAGATCACATCCCGTGGCACCTGGATCGTTTCGTTGAAGCTGACGCTGGACCCCGTTACCGGGCGCGAGAGGTTGCGCGAGAAACTACCCAGCCGCATGCCGCTGGACGTGGTGAAACTGCCGCCGCTGGAACTGACCGTGATGGCGCCACCGATTGTCCCGGCCAACTGGCCGGTCCACCTGACCGTGATGTTGGCGGAGCGGCCCGTGGCCACCTGTAGTTGCGCCGGATTGGCGTCGACCTTGGTGAGCATGCCCTTGATGTCAAGGGTCAAAAAGGCCTCGTACTCGGTGCCGTCGATGAGGAAGATGCGTTGATAACGAAATTGCTTGAGCCCCCTACGCAAGGCCGATATGACGACGGAGTTGGGAACCGACAGGCTCTCGCTCAGTCGCGTACGGATGGTCGCTGTGGTTGAGAGGACGGTAGGTGCGCCGATGCCGAGACTGCTCCCAGAGGGGGTGACAAATTTGCCGCCGTTGGAAACGATAGAAACGGGTGCGCCGGAAGTCACGTCCACCTCCCAGGAGACCGGGATGGTAGTCGTCATGCTCGGTATGACCGTTGCCGACGCGGGGATGACCCGGATCCTGCCGATAGTGGTGGTGTCGAGTGTGATGGAAGCGGTTTCTGATTCGACGGGCGACGTGCCTGTGAAGGTTCGCTTATATAGTATCTGGCTTGCGCCTGCCGTCGCTGCCGCAGTGATGACCGAAGTCGGTACTGTGATTGTTTCCGGAAAATTGAGAGTTGTGGGCGCTACTGTGGCAATCCCAGACAATGGGATGGAGACCGTACCCAGGACGGTACCCCCGAGGGTGGTGTAGGTCCCCTGGGGAGACGATACCGTGGAAGGAGCGGGGGACGGGAATTCTACGACAGACCAAGTGAGGAAAACTGTGCTGGCGGTGGTCGTGATGGATTTGCTGGTCGGCGATACTGCGACGCTGGCCAGCGACCAGGCCGATTCCGCGCGCAGAATGCCGGTCACCGCCGCGAGGAGGATTACCGTTATTTTTATCAATTGTTTCATCATTCGTCCCTCGCTTAGTAGGTCGCACGGTAGGTGGTGGGCCAAGTCACGGTGGCCCCCAGGAAGATCTGGTAGGGGCTGGTATTCTGGCTGGTGTTGACCTTGTCGTTGATATCCTGGTACTGACCCTGCAACCATATGGAAACACCCGGCCGGTTCTGGCGTGCCTGGCGGGCATACCAGGTCAGGTTGAAGCCCACGGTTTGTGTGATCCGGTCAGCACTTAGGTCGGATATCTCTTCTGTGGTGTTCACATAATTCAACGTACCGATCAGTTTGTTAGGAATTAAGGTCGCAGAGGCATTGAGCCCTGTCAACCAACTGGTGGTATCAATGTTGTTGCTTTGGTCGTTGATGACGTTTTTTTGCAGCTGGATGCCTATATTAACGCGGGGACCCAACCGCAGGTTGACACCGAGCGATGCCATATCATTACGCGTATCCGGACTGACATTGGTCGCATCGTCCTGCCAACCGGTGTAATAGCTTGCAAACCAGTTCCACGTTTGGTGAGTAAAATTGGCTGAGGCCTGTACCGCGCGGGTATGCGAGTCCACCAGACCCCCCTGGTAGATGGACGGGAAGGAGATGGTTTGGTCGCGCACTGTCTGGATGTTCATAGCATAGGTGGGTGTGCCCAGGAGGCGACGCCAGACGGTTTTTGGATTACTCCCCGGTTTTCCTTGGGCATTGCTCGGCAGGGGCGTATAGGCTGCGGCCAACTGGAATTGTTCCTTGCGCAGGCGTGGCAAGGTGCGGATGTTGTTGACATTGTCTTCCTCGCGCCCGACGGAGGATTGAATATTGAGCCCGGCCCAATTGGCATTGACGAATACGCGCTTCAGTTTTTTGTCCGAAGGTAGTCCCGGGTTGGCGAGGCTGCGGAAGAAGGTGCCAATCTTTTTATACTCAATCCCCAGCTGGATGTTTAGCGGTTGTTTATTGATCAGTTTGTTTGCCCAGGGTTGGTAGAGGGCCAGGAAGGCCTGGGCATCGTCACCCTCTTTGTCGAACCCCTGATTGGGTCCATCAAAATCGAAGCGTGTCTTGGCGTATTCGCCGCGCAGTCGCAGTCGGCTACTGACTAGAAGACTCTCCGCCGTCACACTCCACGCATCTCCCTTGCCGACGGTTGTATTGCCGATTACCCCGATGCCGGATTGGTCCCGGCCCTGGCCCTGGAGATAGGTCCCCGATAGTGTCAGTCTCTCGGGGTTGGCGCGGAAAGGTTTGGTGCTGAATACTGCGCCTGCCACCCGGTTATTGGGGTCCGAGACGCCCAGCCCGTAGCGGAAACCGATAACTGGTTCGGTGCGCATGATAAAGCCGGTACCGTAAAACCGATTATCCCTGGAGCGAGTGCCTACGGAGAGGCCGCGGCGGGCGAACTGCTGCATGATGAGACTGTCGGACCCGATGGCATGCTGACCCAGATTGATAAATCCTGATCCCCGTTGGCCGGTGAACAGAAACTCACCCAGTTCGAATTCGTTCATCGACGCGGGGTTTGTCGCATTGAGGTTTGCCGTATTGTTGTTATTTTGACCGCTGGGAAGATCCGGCAGGCTGTTGTAGAGGAAATCCGCCCTACCCGAGATCTGCCAACCTGGGCCGGCCGCCTGGACGCCGACCTGCGCTGAGCCGGTTCCCTGAAGTTTCCCCGGCAGCGCGCTGGGTTCGATATCGTCGTCAGCGGCGCGATAGGACGGATTCAGGGTCACATTGCCCTGCAGGGCGAATTGCCGCGTCCCCTGCGGTTTACCGACCTGGAAAGTCCAGGCGCCACGCTCGATCGCTTTGCCATTGGGACTGTATTGGATGAGCCGCAGGCGATGTGGGCCCGGTGCCAGTGGTTGGGGAGGGACCAGCACGATGGTATTTCCTTCCATGGTCACCAGTGTACTGACATCAATGATGTCCAATTCCAGTGCGAGCCAGGTAAGGGTTCTGCTGTCCAGTCCTTTGGGCAGCACTATGCGGAATGGACCTTGGGGCGGTAATTGCTGACCGCCGCCGGCGAATGCAACCTGGGCCTGCCACGGGGGAGCGGCCTGGACGGGCGGGATTCCCCAAAGGAAGGCAAGAAACGAAAACATGGCCCAATACAAAGGGAGTCGGGCGGTCATAAGCGCATCTCTAAAATATGTTTCCTGTTATTGGTTTGCCTTCGGATGCCGAATCTTTACTGTGTCTATCGCAAAGGCGGTAAGGGCCTTTCGTTCGATTTGACGGCACCCAGGACAGCGAAATGAAACACTTCGATTGAAAGAAATTTTACACGTGCCTGTTATTGGAAACATGACGGTCGGGGGAAACTGTACGAAATAAAGGTCAGCGACCGTCCTGTCCCGAATTATTGTGCTTCTGAATATACTACATTGAATAAAGATTTTCATATGACGAGACGGTAAATTTAATTGCGCCTTTAGCCGGTAATTGGACTCAATATACTTGATGTATTCACAAGTTTTTGTGTACAACGTCACAGTTTCCGGTCCCCCGGTTTGATATAGTAACGATGCCGCTACCCGGTAACTGTCTGATAAGCTTGATGTCCTATAGCATTCTAATTTGGCGGAGTTTCTAGAGTGTGCGATGGCATAGGAAGACCTGAATTTCGAGCAACTCGACAATCGGACCCTGTCTCCCGGAGGAAGAGGGAGCGAATGAGATGGCGATGAGGATTGTTTTAATAGATCAATATTCTTGGGGCTACTGTTGCTGGTGCCGGGGTTTAAGGGGGAGTTCATGATGTACCCGTTAAATAAGAAGATTAGTGCTATTTTACATATTGGCGACGATTTCCGGTGCCAGCCTGGCACAGCTTGTTATCGACGGGCCCGGCGCCCCCACCGAGATCGAGGGCGGGAACGTGACAGGGCTCAAGCCCGTCGAATCCGCACCCAGCGGGGAGATCACGGGGACCGCCCAGATCCAACTGGAGCCGCAACCCAGCCTGGAGACACCCATCGAAACGCCGACCCTGCAGACGGTCAAGGGACCGGTCTTTCTGGCGGTGACCCGCAACACGCCCATGACCACCCAGTTTAGCCAGGGAGCCATCAAAGGGACCTGCGACGATGCCCGCGACGGCATGAACGGCTGCCGGGGCGAGGCCGGCATCGGCGCCAAGGCCGTGGCCACCTGCAAGACGGTATCCCGCCTGCTGGGCACCCTGGAAAAATTCAAGTTCAACGGCAAGGCCTTCACCGCTGCCCAGTTGCGGGCCTGCAACGGCGAGACGGAAGCTGCGGGTGGCGGTCTGGAGATCTTGAAGCCCGGTAATACGGTGGCCATCAAGCCTGAGGCACGCCCACAGACCACCCTGGCCCTGGCCAGGAAGCGCAGTGGGGGGAGCCTGTTGGGCCAGTCGCCACCGGGTGGCGCCGCCATCAAGCCACTTGTTTCGCCCCAGCCGAGGCTGGGGACGTCGGCGCCGCAAATCAAGACGCCGGGCGGCGAGTCCATGCGGATACAGGACAAGGTCGCCGGCGGGGATAGGGGGAATGCGTCGCTACAGTTGCCGGGAAAGCAAAAGGGCCCCTCGGCATCCGTGATGAAACCGCTGAAGGTTCAGCCCGGCATGCCGGTGCAAAAGCGGACCCTTGGCAGTGCGCTGCAAGAGAAAAGCGGTCAGGCTACCTTTGGGCTGGCAAACAGGCCGGTGAATACCGGGTCTTTGACCGGTTTCGAAGCATTGTGCCAAAAAAATACGGACCCTTGGGGATGCGCATTGCCAAAGATTGTCAATACACCCAAAGTGATTGGGCCCAAGAAAGGCGATAGCAGAGTAGAAATCAATCTGGGTTTGTCGAATTTTGGCTATGCCCAAATCGAGGCAATCGACACCCAATCCGGCAAGTCCAGAGGGGTGATTTGGAAAAAAACATCCAAAACGAGCCGATATATCGAAAATATCTTGCCACGCCCCGTGGATCGCCCTACGGCGGACACCACCTATCGCCTGCGAGTATCTAACCCCCATAACACCAATAAGCCTCTGATCAAGGATTTGTGGGTGAAGGGCATAGTGTCCATGCTAGCAGATACGGCTGCCGATCACAGTGCCAGCATTAAACTTATTCCTCCCAGTAAAAATTGGGATTGGTCGCGGAATAAGCTTGCGCTGGGTGACGATCTGCTGGTCTTTGTCCGGTATAAAAATGTAAAAAAAGTTGAAGTCAATTTGTTGCTGTATGGGAGGTTTGGTGGTTGTGTAAAACGTATCCGGCTCAGGGGCGGGACCTTCTCCGGACAAAAAAGTGGCCAATTCAAGGCGGGAACAATACTGAAGGAAGTATGTGCTGATCCGGGTGGGACCAAGGCACAGGTCGAAGTCAGGTATTCTTATCAGCTTGCAAACGGGAAATGGAGTAATAAGGCCAAATATACGAAATGGTTCTTGATGGGACATGCACCTAAAAAGTTTAAGGTCAAAAAAGTCTACATCGTAGGCGGTAATTTGATTCCGTTTGGGGGCGTGGTCAAAATTCGGGCAGCAGTATTGAATGGGGACAAGATTCGTGTGGTTCTTCCACGCACCGGTCAAGAATACGATAATGCCAACCTTAAACCGGCCAAGCCAGGGAGTCCTGTGCAAATCTACAAACGTGATATTCTTCCTTTCAAACGTTATTTTGAGGAAGAATTAAAGGTTGAAATCTCTGGAAAAAATAAGGAGAAGGTTACTAAAGTATTGAGCCTGAGACCTTTTCAGAAGATAAAATTACGTGCAGGGATACGCATAAATGTCGATGTGCCATCCAAAATAGTTCCAATTACCGCAAAACTGGTATGTGAAACAAAGGATGCCAGGGAAATTATTGGTGGAGGCTTTGAGCAGACAGCCAAAAGTAATGGCAACTATTGGAGTGCGACCCAGAAATTTACGATTCCATTTGCAAAAGGATCGGTGACCCAGGTTCAGACGTTTGAATTCACTTTGATTCCAAAAATTCATCATATGATATATTTCCAGTGCAACATTACTGCTTTATATCCCAAGCAAGGCAGGGCACTCTATTCACCTTATAGCGATCGCAGTAAAAGTACTTTTTTCGCCTCCAGAAACCGTATAAGAAATCCAGTTACAATGACTGGCGGTCTGGGTCAGAAGAATCTCATCATGATGAATGCCAAATCCCAATTATACAATAAAGTGGTGAATATGGATCTAGGTGCAAAATTGACGATTAAAGGTTGGATTGAGCCTGGCTTTACTAACTTATCAACCTGGTAAGTGGATTCGCAAAGGCGAAATAGGGATACCAACTAACTTAATGACTTAATTGATTAAGCCAAGTTAATTCATTAAACATATAGCATGCCAAGACGCGGACGTTTACATATACCCGGCGGGCATTATCATGTGATGGGGCGTGGGTTAGAGTGCCGCCGTATATTTTCAGGTGACGACGATAAAATAAATTTTCTTGAGCGCCTGGGCTTGGGTCTTGAGCGGACACACAGCCAATGCCTCGCCTTTGCTATGATGTCCAATCATTATCATTTGCTTATCCGGGTTTTATCTGAGCCCCTAAGCCAATTAATGAGTAAATTATTGAGCGGATATGCGGCACACTATAATCAACGCAAGAAAAGAAGTGGCTATGTCTTTCAAAATCGATTTAAATCCGTTTTATGTGATGCTGATGGTTATTTGCTTGAGTTGATACGCTATATTCACTTGAACCCGATAAAAGCCAGTGTAGTAGACAGCTTGGCAAAACTGGAACACTATCGTTGGGCGGGACATGCTGGATTATTGGGGCAGACACTTTTAGGCAATAGGGTATGGTGCTATTGTCAATAAGGAACATAACAGATGAGATAGCACAAGAATATTTGGAACATCATCAAAACTCGTCGAATGGTGACACAGGGTATATCCTCCTTGAGTAGGAGGACTTTCAGTCCATAGTCGTTGAGTTTGACCACCCGAGGGCGTCGTAACGCTGCGGGATTGAGACTGAACAGAGTGCGATATGCTAGAGGAGGTAGACATCATGCGCAAAACACTGGTTATTTTGATATGCCTGGGTCTGTGGGCCAGCACCGTCGTCGGCCAGGCACAGGTCCTGAATACCGACGACTCGCCCCAGGTGCTGGGTGCCGAGAACGCCAACCCGCCGACCCTGCAACTTCCATCGAATCCGCCAGTGGGCGGGGGCAATACGGATACCGGTAACGCCCAGGGTGCCACCATCCTACAAGGCCCCAGCGTGACATCCACCGTCAACCTAGCTCCGCCAACACCGACCCTGGCGCCGGAAAAGGCGCAGGCACCCCAGGGCAAGTCCATCAAAAAGGGCGCGGTTAGGCCCGACACCAAGAAGTTGGAGAGCGAGCCGGGGCTGAGGGGGGGCATGCCTGGTGTGGGCGGGCAGGACCTCAACGCCATGCGCAAGGGCGGCTCGCTGCTGAATGGCGGTATACCGGGCGGGCTGCCCGGCGCGTCGGGCAGCCCGGGTAACCTGGGTGGCAAGGTCGGCGGTAGCAGCCTGCCGGGCTTGACCGGCAGGCCCTCGCCGCCCGGCGTGCCCAAGACGCTTTCAGTCATGCCGGGTCTCCCAGGCCTGGGAAAAACCAAAACCATCTCATCCAGTAAGGGCAGTCAGCTGCCGGGTTTACCGGGTACCGGTCAGACCGGCGGGCTGCCCGGCGCCCAGGGTGGCGCTGCGGGTATTCCCAAGGGCGCCGCGCCGGACCCCTCCAGCCCATTCGGCAGCCGCGTCCGCGGGATCACCGGCACGCCGGGATTGGGTGGTGGGCAGGGGTCTTCGCCTAGCGTAGCGGGCATTGGTGGCAATTCCGAGATTATGGCGGACGGTAAGAAGGATAAGAAGAAAAACAAGAAAAACAAGAAAAACAAAGGTAAATCTAAGGGCAGGAAGAAGCGCAAAGTCATTAAATTTGGCACCAAGGATAAGGCTGCGCTGGATCGCTTGATCGTCAAATATGAGAAAAAGGTACTGAACAATACGGCGACCGAGAAGGACGTTCGAGTCTATCTTACCCTGCTGGACATGAAGAAGGGTTTTAGCGCGAAGAAAAAGCCCAAGAAAGGCAGCATCTGGTCGCCCGTGAAACAGAATTGCAATCCTAACGATCCCAGCTGTAAGTTTGACTCGCGCAGTGACGAGGAGATCCTTGCCGAGATCAGGCAGATGATCGACCGTGGCGGCATCCCTGGCGAGGGGGATACCATGAAACCGGTGCAGGACGACGGCACCACCGGCCGCGGGGGTAAGGTACTGGGCAGCTCGGTCATCAGTCGGCCAACGAAGGACAGCCTGGATGGCAAGTCGGGCGGCGGCCGGATCGTGACCGATCTGGAGAAGACCGGCAACCCGGGCGCTGCCGGCGATTAAAGAAGAAAATTCCCGCTAGCAAAGCATTAATGGGCGACCCCTTTGCAAACAGGAAGAATTGGCTAGTCGTTAGTTCATTAAGTTATCGGCATCCCCTTGTCTCTTCCCTTTATCTTCTTATATAGACCATATATCGGGTCTATTGGGTTGACCTACATGGAATAGACCAGCACACTAGTCTATATATACAGGAGAGAGTCGATGTTGAAAAAAATAGGTTCTTACGATGCCAAGACCAAGCTACCCGAAATACTTCGCAGAGTAGAAGCTGGCGAGGCTTTTACGATAACAAATAGAGGAAAGCCCATTGCCGATCTTGTTCCCAGCCGTGTAGGTGGCCGTCAAAAAACAGAGGCCGCTATCAGCAATATATTAAAAACAAAAAAGAAGCATAAAGTTTCTGATCGCCTGTTGGTTGAACTTAAGGAGGGTGGACGAAAATGACAGGTTTCGTAATGGATAACTCTGTGGCGATGCGCTGGTTGTTAGAGAGCAAGAAGGCATCAGATCAGAAATATGCAGAAACCGTACTAACAAGCTTGTCTCAAACAGGCGCAATTGTACCAAACCTATGGCACCTGGAAGCTTCTAATGTATTGCTGGGCGCAGAAAAACGAAGGGAAATCAGCGCTTCGGAGGTCGAACAGTTTATTACACAATTAGAGAATCTTCCTATACGTGTCGATCCTTTTACATCACACCAATCGTTTAACAGGACGTTGGCGTTGTCTCGCATCCATAAACTCAGCAGCTATGATGGCGCGTACCTCGAATTAGCAATACGCGAAGGTTTGCCACTCGCCACCTTAGATAAGAATTTGACTAAGGCAGCAAAAAGGGTGGATGTGGGGATATACTTAAAATGACAGGGCGAGGGTATTAACGTAGGAGCGCCCTTCAAGAGGATAGTGTTTGCCAGCGATTGTTTCGGTAAACCTGTAACGGTCGGAAATTGGCCTTGTAATCCATTTTTGCGCAGTGTTCAACCCAGTACCCAAGGTATACCCAGTCCAATCCCCTTTGTTGGGCGTAGTGCAACTGCCACAACACGGCATAAATACCGAGGCCACGGGTTGAAAGGTCTGGATCAAAGAAGGTGTAGACTGCTGACAGCGCACCGGGCAGCATATCGGTAATCGCCACTGCAATCAGGTTTGCCTCATACGCTTTGGTAGCAGGGGTGTGAAACTCGATAATGCGGGTGTCGGTGAAGCGGCTAAAAAGAAATTCTTCATATAGCGCCGGATCATCGTTATTCATGGAACTGTCAGGGTGACGACTGGCTTGGTATCGCCGGTAGAGGTCGAAATGGGATGGGCCAAATTGCCCCGGTACGATCACCACATCCAGGTCCTGATTTTTGAGCCACGTCCGCCGCTGGCTACGCGTGGGGCGAAATTTCGTTACCGGCACTCTGACGGACACACAGGCTTGGCAGCCCCGGCATTGGGGACGATAAATTAAATCACCACTACGCCGGAAGCCCTGCTGAGTGTAGCGGCTAAAAATGGCCTCTTCCACATCGTAGCCGGGATCCACAAATAGGGTGGTGGCCTGGTTCCCAAATAGATAATTGCAAGGGTAGGGCAGGGATAAAAACAGGCCCGGTGTTTTTTCGTTGATGGACATGCTCAGGCCACTCTAAGCGCAGGATCGATGATCCAGGGTGCTGATGGTTCTACGCTTTCGCGGAGGTGTTTAATTTCGGCCAGGAAGGCTTCACGACGGATGAGCTGTGCCCCCAGGCTAAACAAGTGTTTGGAGGGGAGTTGACAATCTATTATAGAGTAGTCCCAGGCCTGGAGTTGTTTGGCTAAATAAACGAATGCCACCTTTGAGGCATTAGACACCTGGCTGAACATGGATTCGCCAAAGAACACCTTACCCAGTGCCACGCCATATAGCCCGCCTACCAATTTATCGTCCAACCAGGCCTCTACTGAGTGGGCAATGCCGCTACGATGTAGCTCGCAGTAGGCGTCGATCATTTCTGGAGTAATCCAGGTGCCGGTTACACCGGTCTCATTGCGGGGCAGGGCACAGGCGCGTATCACCTTGTCGAAGTTGCGATCCAGGCTGACCTG
>DRJZ01000023.1 GCA_011052015.1 Acidiferrobacteraceae bacterium
AAAGGTGTAGCCGCCATAGTCCGCAGCCTGCGCTATGTGAGTAAACTTGTCGGCATCAATCATGTGGCGCTGGGTTCGGACTTTGATGGTGCCGTGCCGGTGCCGTTTGATGTCACGGGTTTAGCCCAATTAACCCAAGGTCTGCTGAATGCGGGGTTTAATGAAAGCGAGATTGGAAAAATAATGGGTGGAAACTTGTTGCGGTTTTTTGCGGTGTATTTACCCTAGGGCATCAACCAGAATCATCTTGTTGGCCCCCTTCTAGGGTAGGGAACCCTTTATTACCGTAGGAGCGCCTTCCAGGCGCGATACACATTGTGGGTGTGCATCTCGCGGCAAGATGCCGTTCCTACAAGATGTAAACATACAAGGGGGCACCGAGGTGGTCCCTCTGGGAGATGGCTAGGATGAGGGACATTAAAATCAATAAGTTATCCCTAAATGTACAGTATCGCTGAATATACCACCCCGAAGACAATAAGAGGGATTAGCAAACACTGATATTCAACCTCCCTTTTAGTGTTTATTCAATCACTCAACCGCCGTATTATAGAGACCCGAGCCCGATATCATCGTGCCCGGCTCACATGCTCAACTATTAGGAGACCATGCAAGTGATATTCGGAGACCGATGAGAGACTATCTTACAGATGGAAAGATAAAGGGGGATATCAAGCCCTATAATGCGGCTGATAGCAATGCCTACATTGCTAATGAGACGCACGATAAACTTCGTTTAAGCCAGAAGACGCTTCGACGGGGTGTATTTATCAATCTTGCACTAAAGGAAGCAGACATTGAGGAATGTGATTTTTCCTATTCAATGTTTATAAATTGCTATTTCCGGGGTGCGAAGTTTCGTGGATGTAATTTTACTGGTTGCAAATTCTATGAGTGCAATTTCAGATCTGCATCATTTGTCGATTGCAAGTTACTTTACACGAAATGGAAGGAGACATTTATTAAGAAAGACGTAGTTCTTGCAAATCTGCCTTCTTATCCAAATGTTGCTCAGGAGTTACTTATCAACTTAAGAATGAATGCCACATCAGTAGGCGAATATGATGATGCGAGGGCTTACTTATATGAATCCGAGTCGCTATCTCGTTCGCATTTGAAAAAAATCATCTCCAGGTATTCAGATTATTATAAAAAATATACGTTATGGGATAGGATTCGCGCGCTATTCACGCTAGGCGGCAGCTATGTTGAGCGGTTTTTCTGGGGCTATGGAGAAAAACCTGGAACGCTTCTTATTTCTGCGGGAGTTATCATCAGCATATTTGCCGCGATCTATTTAATAAAATCCCCGTCATTGTTTGGGATAAATAATGCTGATCCAGATATCTTGAATGCATTATTTGAGGCAGAGAAATTTAGTATGCTTGTTTTCGCCGGCAATCTTCCTAAGAGTATCTCTCAAGAGCATTACCTGTCACTTAGCACACTTATGACAGTAGAGTCATTATTTGGCCTAGTGTTTATCGCGTTTTTAGCCGCATCGTTACATAGAAAGATATCAACAAGGAAGGATTGATGTTGGAAAAGTATGCATTAAAACAAGTCTGGTTATTTGGCTCATACGCTCGAGGAGAGTCGGATCTCTCAAGCGATATAGACATATTATATGTTGCGGAAACCGATTGCACAGATTTAGTCATATCCGTAGTGAGCGAAATGAAGATGCCACAGAAGAGAGTGGACTTATCACATTACACTCGGGAAGGGATAGCTGGATTAGTGACTCGTGGTTCCTTGTTTGCTTGGCACTTGAGGGAAGAGGGGAAGCCGCTTTACGAGGCAAACTCTTGGTTAGGCGATTTATTTACAACAATGCCTAAGTACGATAATCATATTGAGGATTTGAAGGTGCTTATGCAATTAGTAAAAGAGACAGGCGAATCACTAGATACATCAAAAAGTACAGTAATATTTGACGCTGGAGTTCTCAGCACAGTCATACGTAATACATGTATTATTCTTACCAATTATCTTGGGGCAACCGATTACTCACCTTACGCCCCGCAAAAACTCGCGTGTTTGGAGCCAAGCCTCAAAATGCCAATATCGTCATCCGAGTATGTGCATTTACTGAAATGTAGGCACATCAGCGAGCGCGGTGCATCGGTAGAGGGTATGCATATCGATTTGTTCGCCCTTAGAGAATATGTAAGAAGAATTGATCATTGGCAAAATGGTTGCTTCTCCTTTGTGCAGGGGCACGGAGTTAAATATGCAAGCTGACCACCCTTTTATTGCACGCATACGCCTAGAAAGGTCTGTAATAGGTATGATTAATAAATATTGCTCTTCAATCTCCGTAGAGCTTGGTGGGCTTAGCATAGATGCAATACAGTACTGGTTCTCATGCTTCCCGCAGTCTATGCGTGAATGCCGGTCACTTAAGGATATAACTGAACAACTTGAATACCTGGGAAAGTTTGCCCGTGTTTCGAGTAATGGCTCACATAGGGGTGCTATGGTCGCTCCACCCCCAAGAAAAGATATAGTAACAAAACAATTATCCATACTTCAAAATGCACTTGAACAACTGGTCTCCTAACAAGGCGCTCGTTCGGACGTTCACTACGCTTCGTTCACGTCGCACAGCTTGTTCGTTATACCTAGAGGCTGACGATAGTGCCGCTATTTCTTTATGTCAATATATAGCCTAAGTTGAATAGTATACGGTGGAACCTGGAAACAGAATAATTAATTTATTTGATGTTTACAGCAGATGGTCACCACATTTATAAGCGCCATAGCAATCAGTAAAGATTATTACAGTGCTATTGCCTGGATTGTGCTTTTGACAAGGAACATGGGTGCGTTGATATATATTTTACGAAAATGACCAAAATACTAAAACATCAGATATGGCATTTATTGTCATTGATAACCCTAATATATGCTGTCAAATTATTCATATCCAGACATTCTGAGTTACTAAGCGGTTCATTCTGGAGTGTCAATACAGAATCATGGTTTTGGGTGGCGATAGCCATTCCTGTTATGCACCAGGTTTATGTTTGGTTGGTCTGGAGGTTTGAGCTCTATCAAAGAGCATTCTCCAAACGATTCGGTGTAAAGCGGTCATTTAATATTTACGCAACAGGTTTTTCGTTGCTCTTTGTTGGTCGGCTTATTGCTATTAGTGTTCTTGCAATAAGCAGCAAAGATACTCTGCATTTAAATCCTATTGTTGCGTATATTGTTGCTGCACTCATCACACCATTTGTTATTTATCTTTTTTACTCAGTCGAAAAATATTTCACTATTGAAAGGGCGTATGGTATTGATCATTTCGATAAGGACTACAGTGAGCCCTATGTGAGGAGGGGGATATTTAAATATACTAATAACGGGATGTATGTTTTCGGTCTTATGATCCTCTATTTGCCTGGGTTGTTGCTGTTGTCCGAGGCTGCACTTTTAGTTGCCCTGTTCAACCATATTTACATTTGGGTGCATTTTTACACCACTGAACGGCCAGATATGGTGGAAATTTATGGTGCCGCACCATGATCATTAAAGCATGATCCAGGTGCGGCACTTACAAACTTTGTGCGTATTACTCCAAATTAGGATCTATCACAGCTATGTACAGCGATGATGATATAGCTTCAGCCGTGCGCGCTGGAGTTCTGACTGACGAGGTGGCAACGGCCTTTCGTGACCATATTGCTGGTCTGAGGGAGGCCCCGGTAGTCGACGAAGAACGCTTCCGCCTGATTACCGGGTTCAACGATATATTTGTTGTGATTGCGTGTCTGCTATTGCTTATTTCGGTCTCCTGGATCGGCACCTCGGTAGCTTCTTGGTTTGGCGTGCTGCTACAAGCGGGAACTGCATGGGCTCTGGCGGAGTATTTTACCCGCAAGCGCCGTATGGCCCTGCCGTCCATCGTCTTGTTATTGACCTTTGTGGCGGGTGTGCTCACGACCGGGTTTATGCTCTTGAAAAACTTTGGTTTGAATCAGGAATTGGCTATCGGTATTCCGAGTGGCGTGGCGGCCCTGGCGGCGTGGTTGCATTGGTGGCGTTTCAAGGTGCCGATTACCGTCGCAGCGGGTACCGCTGCCCTGGTAGCGGGTACCTTCATGCTGTTATTTTTGGCAATACCTGGAGCAAGGCAGTGGGTGAGCACCATTACATTTACAGCGGGTGTTGTTGTATTTGTGCTGGCAATGCGTTGGGATGCATCGGATACAAAACGCCAAACTCGACGATCCGATGTGGCATTCTGGCTCCACATAATTGCAGCCCCACTTCTGGTGCACCCTATTTTCTCATCACTACAAGTGCTTGATGCCCAGTCTGGGGTATGGCAGGCGGTCGCTGTAGCAGTGCTGTACGCTGTTATTGCGCTTGTTTCTATATCGATTAACCGCAGGGCGTTGATGGTTTCCGCGCTGGCCTATGTTCTTTACACATTCAGTGCATTGCTAGAGCAGTATGGAGTCGTCAGCCTAAGTTTTGCATTCACTGCTTTTGCCATTGGTTCTGGGTTGTTGTTGCTATCGGCGTTCTGGCACACTTGCAGGGAGATAGTGCTGCGTTTCTACCCAGGCTTTATTCAGGAACGACTCCCGCCGTTACAATAAATTGGTTTTTCTGTCTGCTGAATCTGATCACCAGGAAGATTATGCCATTTCACCCCTCTTCTTATGGGGCCAGGAATACTCGTAAAGGCTATTTTACAGAGTAGTTAGCCTCATGGTGTTTGGTTGGACCCAAATCGTAATGGACATTCAACCGCTGATTGTCATGATCACCGATGAAGGCCAACTACACGGATTTTCACATACCTACATAGGCGTGACAGTATTGGCAATATTATCTGCGCTCACGATAAAATATCTATCGGAGTTAGGGTTTAAGATTTTGGGTGTCGCCAAAGATGATCCCATTACCATTGCCTGGTGGCTTTTCTAAGTGCATCTGTTGGTAGTTACAGTCATGTGTTGTTAGATAGTATTATGCATAGTGATGTGGAGCCATTCTACCCACTAACTTCCAAGGCTTTATATCAATAGAGGCATTGAATGAAGTGTGTTTATTATAGTGGATTCGTGGGTACGGGGATTTTCTATGCAGTGAGATGGAAGAGACAATCCATTTATCGGCATTATTGTAAACAATACTAAATTAAATGTGTTGCAGATCGGGAAGTTTTGTTATGGTGGCCTTACTCCTAAAGCAGCATGGAGCTATGCTCTACAATGAAAATCAGCATCATCTGCGGCAGCCATCGCCAGGCCTCGCAAAGTAGCAAGGTCGGTCGGTTTATTGAAAAGACCCTAATAGGGCAGGATATTTGTGACTAGGTCTTTTTTCTAAACCTGGCGGATTTTCCCTTTCCCTTGTGGGATGAGAGTATCTGGGAGGGTGACCCGGAGTGGACCAAGCGCACCAAGCCTATTGCCGAAGAACTCGCGGCGAGTGATGGCTTTATAGTGATCTCCCCCGAGTGGCACGGTATGGTGCCCGCGGGGCTCAAAAATTTCTTTTTGATATTTGGGGCTAATGAACTGGCCCACAAGCCTGCCCTCATTATCGCTGTATCCAGCGGGGCGGGTGGCGCCTATCCCGTGGCGGAATTGCGCATGAGTAGCTATAAGAATAGTCGCATCTGTTATATTCCTGAGCAAATTATCATTCGCGACGTAGAAAATGTACTCAACGAAGCAGGTGAAAATATTGTTAAAAACCCATTCTCAATAAGTCTGCAATTGGTAAAGTACTCGTGTGATGTCAGTTTAATGGCGGCGTCCTGCATAGCCGTATTCGGCAACCAATACACCCGTCGTGACCGCCCCAGGCGACATTACGCTTACAGATATAACACTTCTCTCGCATTGCGTTTATTCACCACTAAGGGCACGGAAGTCACAGAGAAAAGATGTGTTACCACTCTGTGTCTCGGTTTTGGCTCTTGCAGCATTCTACCGCCTGCGTCCATGCAGGTGCCGGTGGTGAAAAATGCTGTATGGAACACCATGAGATTGATCACACCGACAGTACATTTATATTCATATTAGGAAGCACCCAAGAAACGAGGCCCATACAAGAAGAGAATTTCAAACTGAGCCATTACCCGATTGCAGGAGACCGTAAATTTGACTACAATTGTGGTAACCTGAGTTAATGAGGGAGATTGAAATGAGCACATCTGTTCGCATCGAAGACGCCCTCGTGACACAAGCGAGGGCTGCTGCCAAAGCCGAATTCCGCACGGTACAAGGACAAATTGAGTTTTGGGCCAAAGTCGGGCGTGCTGCGCTAGACAACCCCGATTTACCGGCAAGCTTCATCGCTGAGAGCCTAATGGCAATGGCCGAGCCACGCGAGGAAGCCACTTCATTCGTTCCGCGTTCTCGCAAATGAGTTGGGAAGTACGGCAGACCCGACGTTTTATCCGCGCCTACAAGAAACTCCATAATAACGTAGCTGCCGATGTCGATGAGGCTGTGCAGACCATCACGACCGACCCTGATATCGGCAAGCAGAAGAAGGGAGATCTATCGCAACTCTTTGTCTACAAATTTCGCAGCCAGCATCAACTCTATCTACTGGGTTACACCCGTGACGATAACGTTCGGCTGATCTATCTCGAGGCACTCGGACCACACGAGAACTTCTATCGTGACCTCAAACCCTAAGCATTATTTTACCGAATGTGTCACTGGTAACGGAGTTTTGCTATGGTGGGTCTTGATTCTTAAAAACAGCGTGGACTTTTATCACACTATGAAACTTGGCATCATCTGCGGCAGCCATCGCCAGGCCTCGCAAAGTAGCAAGGTCGGTCGGTTTATTGAAAAGACCCTAATAGGGCAGGGTATTTGTAACCAGGTCTTTTCCCTAAACCTGGCGGATTTTCCCTTTCCCTTGTGGGATGAGAGTATCTGGGAGGGTGACCCGGGGTAGACTAGGCGCACCAAGCCCATTGACGAAGAACTCGCGGCGAGTGATGGCTTTACAGTGATCTCCCCCGAGGGGCACGGTATGGTGCCCGCGGGGCTCAAAAATTTCTTTTTGATATTTGGGGCCAATGAACTGGCCCACAAGCCTGCCCTTAATTGTCGCTGTATCCAGCGGGGCGGGTGGTGCCTATCCCGTGGCGGAATTGCGCATGAGTAGCTATGAGTAGCTATAAGAATAGTCGCATCTGTTATATTCCTGAGCAAATTATCATTCGCGACGTAGAAAATGTACTCAACGAAGCAGGTGAAAATGACGAGAGTCCAGATAGATTTTATCGGCAACGCATCGCCTGGGCTCTTAAAATATTGACGCAATATGCTGTGGCACTAAAGAACGTGCGTACCAGCGGTGTTACCGATATGTCGAAGTTCAAAAATGGAATGTAGTTATTGGGAAGGGGCTAGAAGCTGTTCAACCTTCGTTACTAGCGTGGCCATGGAAAAGGGCTTGATCAGATAGTCGGTTACTTCGGCCTCTGCTGCGGAGCGTACGCTATCCTTGTCTGAACGTGCGGTCAACATCAGAAACGGCGTTTCGTTCTTGGTCTCGTGGGTGCGAAGGTCTTCAAGCAGTTCGTCACCCCTTTTGTGGGGCATGTTCCAGTCCGAGATCACTACATCAAAGCTATTTTCTTTAATCAACCCCCAGGCCTCGCGTCCATCGTGTGCCACGCTGACATCACAGGGGGAAAATTTTTTTGCAAGGATGTGCTGTACCGCAAATGCGATGCTGTTATCGTCTTCTACGACCAGAATGTTAAGATTTTTTGACATATTGATCCCCTCACCCTAGCCCTCTCCCGGAGGGAGAGGGGATTAATGAAGTGCCCTTAAGTAAGCACCATTTCGCGCCGACTCTGGTGGCATATCTTAATGGGTTCGATGATTGATAAAATTGTCGATCTCTTTTTGATACAACAGCCCTCTTAGACCCGGGTTGGTTTCGTCCGGACTTTTTAGCCGGTTGTAAATGGGTAACGTAAAAGTGAAGGTGCTGCCCTCGTCAATTTTGCTGTTAACCCACAGATCGCCTCCATAGTGCTTAATTATTTCCCGGCATATGGCTAGCCCCAGGCCTGTGCCCTCACTCATGCGTTCCGAGTGGTGGTCAGATTGGTAAAATCTGTCGAATATATTCGAAATGTCTGATTCCGGGATCCCGCAACCGGAATCAGAAACCGATACTTCAATGATCTCGGTGCTTTCATCTGGTTTCCCCCGATCTGGCGCCGGTAGTATCTTGGCGGTGATTTCGACTTTTCCCTCATAGGTGAATTTCAGGGCATTGGATAATAAATTTGATAGCACTTGGCGAATTTTATCGGCATCGACAACTGTGTTGACACCTTCGCCCGCAGTGTGAACCAACTTCACCCCATTACGGTGAAAGGGTGTGGTAAACATTTTCGCGGCGGAGTGTACCATGGCGCCAATATCCACCAGTTTGTCGTGCCAGTCAGTCTTGCCGGCATCGATTTTCTGTAGGTCGAGGACGTTGGAGACGAGACGGGCGAGACGATCAGTTTCTTGTAAAATGATAGACAGAAAATTCGCTTTGGTCTGGGTGTCCATTCCTTCGTCATCCTCTAACAGGATTTCCGCGAATGACTTGATGGAGGTCAAAGGTGTTCGCAGTTCATGAGAGACGGTAGATATGAACTCGGATTTCACTTGGTTCAGCCTCTGAAGCTCTATGTTGGCTTCTTCAAGTTCGGCCGTGCGTAGTTTTACCTTCCAAGCCAGAGAACGTCTTAAAGTTTCAAGTTCTATGTTGCGGCGGTCCAATTGACCTTGGGTCTTTTTCAGTTCGGTGATATTGGTCAGGGTGCCAACAACTTGATCGGTATTGCCCTGGGACGATTTTGAGACGCGTCTCAAGTCCTGGAGCCATATATAGTCACCGTGTTTGTGTTGCATTCGGTATACAAACCGCTCTGTCATCATGTGGGGGAGTTCTTCATGAATATTATTGAGTACATGCAGGTCGTCCGGGTGAATGTGGGTTGCCCAAAAGTCATTATGGTCGATGACATCCTGAGCATCGTATCCGAGCAGGGTTCGGATATTTGCGCTAATGTAGTCTGGGTGGGGTGAATGGACAGAGGGTATGCTGTATATCACGGTGGGACTGTTTTTTAGCAGTCGCTCCAAACGCGCTCGTATTTCTTCAACTGCGAGGTCGGCGGTTTTTCGTGAACTAATATCTTGTACCACACCCAGCAATTTCTCAGCCTGCCCGCCAGGGTTACACAGGGTATCGCCGCGCACTTGCAGCCATCGAGTTTCCCCGGACGGGGTGACAATGCGAAACTCCTGATCATATTCTTTGCCATATTTAATACAGGCGTTGAGGGCGGTGGATACACTCTTCAAATCGTCGGGGTGAATGGTGGCGAGAAATTCATCATAGGTAGGCTTGAAGTCGGTTGATGACACATCAAATATATTCCAGGCCTGTTTTGACCAATACATATCATTGCTACCGATGTACCATTCCCAGGAACCGATATGGCCTACCGATTGGGTTTGCAACAGGCGTGATTCGCTCGTTCTAAGGCTGATCTCTATGTCCTTGAGCCGGGTGATATCGGTACAGATGGACATATATTGTTGGCGCTGCTCCAGTTCATTGTGTAGTGAGACGATGGTGGCGTCTAGCCAGTAGGTTTTTCCATTTTTGTCCCTGTTCATGATTTCCCCATGCCATACGCCGTGTTTCTTCAGGGTTCTCCATAACTCATAAAAAAAGCTGGCTGGGTGATAGCCTGAATTTAGCATGCTGTGATTACGACCAATCAGTTCGTCTGGTGTATAAGCTGAGACGCGGCAAAAGGCCTTATTGGTATAGGTGATGCGGCCTTGGGTGTCAGTCACGCTGATGATGGCATGTTGATCCATGGCATCTTTTTGGCTCTTGAGGTCATTGCGTACCTTGTCTATGGTCTTAGTTTGGGTGTAGAGCGCCAGTGAGGCCTTATTGAGGGCGGAGCCTAATGCACGAAGCTCCGAAGATCGGCTGTGAATGGTGATGGTCTTGCCGGTTTTGTTGGTAAGGGTTTTGGCAAATTCGATGGCGGTAGAAATGGAGCCCATGGGTCGCCTGAGAAACAATAACAAGACCAAGGTTGTGAGTAAGATGGCGATGGCGCCATCACCCAAGATGTCTAGCCAAATCTCGGTTTTCGCGGCGTCTATAAATTTCAGACTCTGGGATAATTTAACCCAGCCCACTGGCTGGTCTCGGTCTGATTTGATCGCATGCCAAATGGTGAGAATCTTGTTTGTCTCATCAACAGTGGTTTGGGCATGGGCTGGCAGGGCCAAGACGGTGTTGGCGGTCACTGCTTGGGGTCGATAGTTTTTTGTGGTATTGACTTGGCTCAGCATCACACCACCCTTATCGGTGACCACGATCTCTTCTACACCTGGGAATTGGGCAATGCGCAATAGCATGCCATCCAGCGCGGCGATATCCTTACCCATAATGTGGGTGCTACTGGTGGCGGCGATATTGTGGATCAGAGCCTTGGCCTGGATGCTGGCCGCATCGGTCGCAGATTCGGCCTGTTCATTGGCTATATGCAGGGCGAGAAAAAAAATACAGACAGCTACTAGTGTTGCCACCAGCAAACTGATTTGATGCTCCAACCGTTGCGGAACGATGCGTTGTGCTAGAGTCATTGCCCTGGACGGAGCGTCACTGATCGTGGTCATTCCTTGTGGCACCTTGTTTCAAGTCGTGCTGGGTCTGTCCGTGAGCGCATATCTAAGGAAATTCTGATCAATTGAACTTGAACCGCCAAGATGCCAAGGTTTTTCTTTATGAAAATTAACATGCTATTAGCTTGGCGACCTTGGCGGTTAAGCGTATTAATCAGAGGTTCCCTTTGTTGATACTGCCAATAAAAATATGGGCAAGCCTCTATAGACGCAAACGCACCGATTTAATGCTCCTGTTGGAGTATAGGCACTATCTCCACCTTTTGCCGCCAACTACCCATATTTATCGGCAAGGGGCTAAAGAACTTAAGGCTGGGCAGTGCTTTTGGTCGGTTGTTGGGGGGTGATCAGTTCGTTTTTGAGCTGGTCTTGGTAGACCCGGTGCCCACCATGGTCGGTGACGATTTGGAGGTCCTTGATCGCATTGGCCAGGCAGCTGGTGGCCCCCGGAGATGGGGTCATATTGAATATGATGCCGTTGCCAGGATTAATCTTTGCCTCACCCAACAATAATTTGCGATTTGGCTTATCTATCATCACCGGTCTGATGCCCCCGATGCGCTTCGCAAAGCTAAGATCGCTGAGTTTGAGATCAGGGACGATCTTCCTGGCATCGCGCAGGAAGATATGGCGTCGGATACCGGGGATTTCAAACAGTAGATTCTTGCCCATGTAGCGCCGGATATCCTTGTCTTTGAACAGATCCCAGAATACTTGGGCCACCCGCAGGTCAGGCTTAAATACCCGCAGAAAGTCTGGTACGCTGCTTAGGCGATAACGTTCCAACTGGGGCAGGATAAGGGCGGTAGGACCAAAGCGGGTTTTACCCAACTCCAGTAGGTCAGGGTCGCCGTGTATGGCTGCAAACGGGAGTTTGTCATCTTGAATGGTGTAGACTTTGCCCTTGAGTACCTGGGGTGTGTAGTAAAAACTTCCCGCCACTGGGAGACAGGAATAGTCCAGGCCATAACCCATACGTTGGGCAAATAGCAGGCTATGGGCGCCGGCGCAGACTACGACGCTGGTGGCTTCAATTTGGCCGCTACTACAGTCCAGACGGAATCCGTCTTGTTGGGGTTCAATGGATTGCACCGCAGTGGCCAATCGGATATCGATTGTTTTGTTGGGTAATTCCTGGGCTGCATCGACAAAGGATTTTGCCATCAAATTAAAATTGACTGCGGTGTACTCGTTTTCTGTGCCAATGGCCACAATCTCGTCTTTGCGTCCTCGTACTACCATGGGCTCAATGCGGCCTATGGCGTTGGCATCGAGCAGATCCATATAGGGAAAATGCCGGGCAAATAGCTTGTGACGATCACGCAGCGCTTGGCATTCTGACTCACCCACCGCCAATACCATCTTTGGGTAACGGTGTATCAATGTCTGATCACCGCCCTGTCTGAGCATATAGTTGACCAGCATGTTAGCCGACGCCTTAATCTCCAAGGCCTTCTCCAGGGTGTAGTTGGTTTCGATGTCGCCACAGTGGAGAGTTTGGCTGTTATTGCACCCGTGGGAGTTGATGACCGCGAGTTCGGGTTCCTTCTCGATCAAACAAATGCGCTCGATGTTGGTATAGCGTGACAGCGCAAACAGCAGTGCTGTGCCGGATATGCCGCCACCGATGATGACTACGTCAAAATGTTCTGAGGTCATAGAGTCCTTGAGTGGAATATGAAATAAAATGAGGTCAGAGCAGAATATGTGCTCATATGCTTAAGCGAAAAATATGAAACTCGTATCACCTCGCCATTTTATACCTTGATGTTGACAGTTGTTGTTATAGACCATTATTCGCTCAGTCGGAATGATTTTTGGAGCTTTGGCCGAGAGAAATAGAGCCACTTTGCCCTGACGCATACCCTGGGTTGGGTCACGGATCTCCCAGAATACTTTAAGTAATTTAGGGTAAGAGACTACTTGGGGGCTAAATACCACCAGGATCACTTCGTTGTGACCTGTCATGCCGCTACAGTACCTCCTCGTATAGTGGATTGGGAGTGTATCCTCCAGCATAGCCTACGGCGGTGGTGTAGACCCCGGGCAGTTGCCAGAATGTCCGCTCTGCCCCCCCCCAAACAGCCTAGACCTAAAAGGGCGCATTCCATCTGAATATATCATCTGGGTTCGAGTTTGCCCCGAAAGGACTATTGGATCAACAGCCTGGTGGAACGCGTGCTACAGTAGACCCAGGCTACAAGTGATGACAAAACCCAATATTGGCCTTACACTTGCGCGGCCTTTTTATAGTGCTTCCTTCTCCATGGTCCTGGTGGTCATCATCACTAAGATATAAGCAAGAGAAAAGAGACAAGCAGAGCAAACCACTATTTATGTTAAGGGTACTTCTATTAACTGATAATCCCTTCTCCTTCCGGGAGAAGGTTAGAGCCTGCCCCGGACTCGATCCGGGGATGAGGGGACATTAAAATCAATAACTTATCTTTGTTTTATTCCCTCGCTCTCTCTCGGAGGGAGAGGGTATTAAGAGAAGTGGCCTTAAGCCCATATCTAAATTCGATGCGACTTTACTGGGCCAAATTGATCATTGCGCTAACGCTGGTAGGGTTATCCGTCTCCATGGGTTGGGCTTCCTCGGTGCAAGTGGTCGATATCAATCTGCCCAGCGGCGAAGAGGTACCGGTGACTCGTTATGCTGCCAAGGGTGAGCGGGTGATATTGTGGTTGCCCTCTGAGTTTGGCCTACAGCCGCAACACCAAGCCCTTGCCCTTGCCTTGCAAGGACTGGGCGTGGAGACTTGGTTGGCAGATCTACACACCGCCTATTTTGAGCCCCATGGACGCAACAGCGTAAAGGTTTTTCAATCCCAGGATATTGCTAAATTGATCGAACAGGTGATTGGTGAGACCCGACGCAAGGTATTTGTGGTGAGTTCTCAGGGTGGCGCCAGGGCAGTACTCAATGGTGCACGTGCCTGGCAGCTTGCCCACCCAGGTGATAAGACCTTAGGGGGGCTTATACTCTTTCATCCGGTCTTGTATGCCCAGCGTCCCGTGCTGGGACAGGATGCCCAATATTTACCAGTGGTAAGGGCGACGAACTTGCCGGTACATATCATCCAGCCCAGTGTATCCACGTCGGCCTTGCGAGTACCTGTGCTGATGGCGGCTTTGGCCAAAGGTGGTGCCCAGGTATCCATTACCCGGCTCAAAGGGGTAGAGTCTGGGTACCATGTGCGTGCAGATGACCAAGTGGGCACTGCCGACCTTAAGGCACGTCGGGCCTTGCCCAGCCTGATGATTGATATTATGGGCAGGTTATCAACTCTATCACTCCCTACCCAAGCGGCAGCCCTGTTATCACCGGTACCTCTTTCTTCCAAGGCCAAGATTGGTTTAGCCAAGTATCGTACGGCGACGTCTACGGCGTCACTGGCGCTAGAGGATTTAAGTGGAAAACTCCATGCCCTGAAGGATTATCGCGGTCAGGTGGTATTGCTTAGTTTTTGGGCCAGTTGGTGTCCGCCTTGTGTAAAAGAAATGCCGTCACAAAATCGACTTCAACACCGCTTTTATAATAAGTCTTTGCGTATTTTAGGCGTGAATGTGGGGGAAGATGCAGGCACTGTAAATAAATTCCTTAGCAAAGTGGATGTAAATTTTACGATTTTGCTGGATGAGGATCAGCGGGCTTATAAAGACTGGAAGGTCTATGTGGTGCCGACAAACTTCCTGATCGACAAACAGGGTCGCATCCGTTACGGCAGTGTTGGCGCAGCAGATTGGGACGATCCTGATGTCATCAACATCGTCGCCCGGTTGTTAGGTGAAACGGCACCACCTATTCATTGATACAGGGCCTGCTGCACATCACTATCCTGTACTCCAGGCCCTCGGACGCCTCATGCCGGCAATTTTACAGGCCTGCTTTACGTAGCCGTAAGGAAATATCTTGAATAGATAGTTCCTCGCCTCTTTTTTGCCATAACCCAATTCTTCGGCGATAAACTTTGTAATATAACGTGTGCCGGGTATTATATTCTGGTCATCAAAATAATTACGCATACACGTTATTATTTTCCAATGCGCATCATTGAGTTCAATGCCTTCGCTCTGTGCCAGATGTTCACATATTTCCTTGTTCCAGTCATCGGGATTGATCAGGTAGCCTTCGTCATCCGTGGGGACGGTTATTCCACCTACTTTGAGTGACATACGGAAATACTCCTTATCTTGATGTTAATGCTTTGTGTACGGTTGAGGGAAATTACAGAAGATTCGCAATGCCGGAATTGATCTACATCAAGAATAACTTAGGGAACCATCTGAACAATACGCTTAACCGCCAAGGCGCCAAAGTTGCCAAGCCTATAGATTGTTGATTTTTAAAAGAAAATGCTTGGTGTCTTGGCGGTTTGAATTCAATTTATCAGAATTTTTCTAATACCAGTGCGGTGGATTTTCTTTGCCTCGCCACCCCCATCTTCTGCATAGCAGCATCCATTTCGTAGAATCATACTCACCGTCGTAGGTGGGCTTCGATAATGTAGCGGCGCCATAACCAAAGTCTGCAAGATGCTTGTATAGTCCCTCCGGTTCCCTGGTATTTGTATTGATAACCACCCCACACTCGTAGCCAAAGTTTTTCACCAGGGCTTCAGCCTCTATACGACCACAGGGAAGGTCCAGGGTAAATGGGATCTTAGTGTCAAGATCAAGTTCCCTCGAGGCGAGCTTCAGGCTCTGTTGTAATTGTGAATCTTGCAAGTATTTAGCCCTGATGATACCCATCATCGGCCATTGCCTGTTTGGCCATGTCAATATCCAGTTTGTCTGCCGAACGGGATAGGTAATACGGCAGGGCGTGTGCTTTTTCGGTCAGTTTGATAGTTTCATTTTTGGTAAGACGTTCTATAACAGACTCGATGGTTTTCTCTAAATTATCAGGCGGATTACCACCATAATGATCTGTCATATAGTCGAGAAGCTGTTGAATAGTGTGTTGGCCATCGGCCAATGAGATAGCCAGACCCAGCCAAGGCTCAAGGGGCGGCACTTCTTTCTCAGGATCGTTTAAATCAACCAACATCACTTTATCTTTCAGCTTGGCAAAGACTACAGTCCGATAGAAATATCTAGATTTATCCAAGTGTTCCACCTCTAAAAATATGACATAAAATAAAGTAAGAAACCGGGAGATGTTCAATACCACATGTTTAATGGAGTTGATATTAGGGCGGGTATTGCGAATCAGACATCATACGCCCTCAATTATACCCTCTATTCGGTCTGACAGCCTGTGGAACACCTCTCCCAGCCCTTCGAGTCTGATTAAAATACAGCACTTTCCCAGTATTATGCGGAATTGATATAGATCAATTAAATATACCTGAAAGTGGTTTATGTAAGGTAGGTGGGTAGAGCGACCACAGGTTGCCAATGAGCCTTCTGTCCGGTGTGGCATGTTCCTGGCTGTAAAGTGAAAAAGCAGATTATCGAGAATTGAGCAAAGTGAGTACTTACGCCACTGATTTAGTTGAATTTACCTCCGACGCCGCCTTAGCCATCGGTACCGATTCCAAGGTCATGGCTTGGAACGCCTTGGCGCAAAGGTTGCTCGGCTACGCCCCATCCGAGGTGATTGGCCGGTACTGTTGCGATGTGCTGCAGGCCACCCTGCCCGGTGGCGAGCCCCTGTGCCACCCCGATTGTGATGTCCTCCGGTCCTTCCGGGACTGCATACCTTACAACGTACCCAGTTGCCGTTTGCGTCACCGTAGCGGCAAATGGGTCATGGCCAGCATTTCCTCGGTCGCCATATCGGGACGGACCCGCCAATTGCATGACGACAAAATCATGGCCATCATTTTTCTTCGGGAAGGGGCGACCGCTATTCCCGTGCTACGGCGTCATATGCTGCATGTATTTACCCTCGGTGGTTTCGGTATGGCGATCGGCGGACACAGCATCGACATCGGCAAGTGGAAGCGCAAACAGGCCGTGACGTTGCTGAAATACCTGATCACCCAACTCGATCGCCCCGTACATCGTGAACGCCTGATCGACTGCCTGTGGCCGGATGCTGATGAAAAGCAGGGCTGGGGCCGCCTCAAAGTAACGATGTATTGTCTGCGGCAAGAGTTGCGCGCCAATGGCATAAGCGATGACGCTTTAAAAACGATAGATAACGCCTATCTGCTCAGGCGCGATTCGATCTGGGTGGACACGCATGTCTTTGAACGACTCGACACCGAGGGGCAAACGCTGCAAAAACAAGGGCAGTGGAGCGATGCCTTGCATCGCTATAATGAGGCGCGACATCTGTACCGGGGCGATTACCTGGAAGAAGATACATTTTCGGACTGGTGCGCCGAAGAACGGGAGCGGCTTCGTGAACGTTATCTGGAGACGTTGACCAGGACCGCAGAATGCCACGCAGAACTGGGCCAGTATGCTGAGGCCGCACACATTTGCCGCAAAGCGCTGGTTTTCGATCCTTGCCGGGAGAACTTCCATTGTATGCTGATGGCGTACCTGGTGGAGACCGGTCGTCCCGATTTGGCGCTGGTTCAGTACCGTCACTGTGTAGAGGTTCTGGCGCGGGAATTTGGCGCGGAGCCCCTGCCTGAGACTCAGCGCCTGTATCAGCAGATTCTGGATGGGGGAGATAGTGCTCAGATCAGCGGCTAAGGCTGCGGCTCATCTCATTGATCCCGCCAACCGGTCGAATCTTGACGAGTCCCTGGGGCTCTATCAGACAGTCCTCAGTTTTGTGTCACCGGAGTGTCACCGGCTCATGCTATTTACTCCCTGCAAATGAAGATCAAGTCGGGGTCGGGCGCCATATGGGCGGAGAACACAGGAAGGAGTCTTTCGTCGCGAGTATTTGGTTGGAGCCCGGAAATAACGGGGACGCAACCTGGCGCGGGCATATCCGGCATGTCCAGGGCGAAGAGGAAGAGTATTTTCAGGATTTGATGAAAATGCGCGAGTTTCTGGGCCGGGTGAGTGGGGTGACGGGGCCTCCGTTGACCACACAACCGCTTAAGGACGCCACGGACTCAGACTCAGACTCAGGCACAGTCACAAACATGAAGCAGAAGGATTAGTCAGGGTTAAATTCATTTGTTGTACGGATCTGGGTCTTAAACTTGAAAGGTTGGCAAATATTATGATTACTGGATTTCCTAAAAAATGGCGGGTCCCCGCACTAGGGGTTCTCACGGTTGTTATTTGGTTGGGGCCGACCAGGCATGTTATGGCCGCAGAAACCGGCCAGCAAATTTTCCAAGGTAGTTGCGTGGCCTGCCACACCATCGGTGGTGGCAGGCTCGTGGGTCCCGATTTGGCCGGTGTGCATGACAGGCGAACCCAGGCATGGCTGGAGAAGTTTGTAAAGTCATCGCAATCAATGGTTAAAAGTGGCGATCCCGATGCAATTGCTGTATTCGAGAAATTTAGCAAAATCGTCATGCCTGACAGCAGTGCCCTTTCGGATGCGCAGATTAAGGCGGTATTGGGGCATATAAAGGGTGCTGGGACGGTTGGCGCGAGCAGTGAGAGTGAAAAACCGTCTGTTTCGGAAGAGCCAGTGGTAGCCGCATCGAAAGAAGACATTCTTTTGGGACAACTCTTGTTTCAGGGAAAGACTCGTTTTGAGAACGCCGGGCCCACCTGTATCTCCTGCCACAATGTCACCAATGATGCTGTGATAGGTGGCGGTGTGCTGGCAAAGGAATTAACCACTGTTTTTTCCAAAATGGGCGGCACCGGGGTGCGGGCTATTTTAGGCGCGGCACCGTTTCCTGTTATGGAGACTGCATATAAGGGCAAGCCACTAACCGAAAAAGAAATTATTGCTCTTGTGGCTTTCTTGCAGGATGCCGACGAACAGCATGCCTATCACCAGCCAAGAGATTATGGGATGGGTCTTCTCATAAGCGGGTTTATTGGCGCGGGCATTCTGTTTGCATTTTACTCTGTGCTCTGGTTACGGCGGAGAAAGGACTCGGTAAACCAGAAGATCTATGATCGACAAGTTAAATCTACCTAGACAGTTTCACGACTTTGGCTGCGATTAAGCAAGTTTAACCAAAAGAACGGGTATATATCATGGGCTGGATAAAAGACATCATTTCACCACAGACTAGACAGTGGGAAGAATTCTACAGAAATCGTTTTCAGCACGATCGTATTGTTAGAAGTACGCACGGCGTGAACTGTACCGGAGGTTGTTCCTGGCAGATTCACGTTAAAGACGGCATCGTGGTTTGGGAAACGCAACAGTTGGATTATCCGCTGCTTGAAGATTCACTCCCGCCTTATGAACCCAGGGGATGTCAAAGGGGAATATCCTATTCCTGGTATTTATATAGCCCGTTACGTATCAAGTACCCATTGATCAGAAGTTCACTGGTTGAAGCCTACCGTGAAGAAAAGGCAAAGACGGGTGACCCACTTAGGGCATGGGAGTCCTTACAGGCAAACTCGGATAAACGCAGGGCATATCAAAAGGCGCGTGGTATGGGTGGTTTCAAGCGGGCCAGTTGGGATGAAGTGCTTGAAATCATGGCGGCCGCGAATATCCATACCGCCAAAAAATATGGGCCGGATCGGGTCTTTGGTTTTTCTCCGATCCCAGCCATGTCCATGTTGAGTTATGCGGCGGGAGGACGCTTCCTGCAACTGTTCGGCGGCGTCAACCTGAGTTTCTACGATTGGTACTGCGACCTTCCGACCGCTTTTCCCGAAATTTGGGGTGAGCAGACGGACGTATGCGAAAGTGCCGACTGGTACAATTCAAAAATGATCGCCGACATGGGGGCGTGTCTGAATATGACGCGTACGCCGGATTGCCACTTTTTCGCGGAATCCAGGCACAACGGTACCAAGGCGGTGGTGTTCTCTCCCGATTTTTCCCAGGTCTGTAAATATGCCGACCAGTGGGTCCCTCTGCACGCCGGCAGCGATGGTGCGCTGTGGATGGCGGTCACCCATGTCATCCTGAAAGAATTTCACCATGACAAACAAACCCCCTATTTTCTGAAGTATGCCAAGACATATACCGATAGCGCGTTCCTGGTAAAACTTGAGAAAGACGGCGACCACTATGTACCGGGCCGTTTACTGCGTGCCAAGGAGTTACAGGAATATAAAGATATCAGCAATGGCGACTGGAAGTTCGTCAGCGCGGATGAAAAGGACGGGCGCCTGGTGGTTCCCAAGGGTTCGATGGGTCATCGCTGGGACAAAGAGCCCGGCAAATGGAATATGAAGCTGGAAAACACGGTAGACGATAAGCCCTATGATCCTGCGTTGACGTTCCTTAAAAGCAACGACGAGATTGTGCAAACTGAGTTCATCGAATGGGGTCTCGACAAGAAAGCACTGAGGGGTGTGCCGGCCAAGAAGGTTAAGACAACCTCAGGTACCGCAATTGTTACCACCGTTTATGATTTGATCATGGCCCAATACGGGGTCGGTCGCGGTCTTAAGGGTGACTATCCCGCCGACTATACCGACAAGGATGCCGCCTACACCCCCGCGTGGCAGGAAATATTTACCGGCGTGGATTCAAAAACAATTCTGCAGTTTGCGCGGGAATGGGCCAATACGGCCAAAGCGACCGAGGGCAAGTGCATGATCATCATTGGTGCCGGCATCAATCACTGGTATCACGCCAATCTGATGTACCGCTCCGGGGCGATGGCCTTGATGCTAAGCGGTTGTGTGGGTCGTAATGGTGGCGGGCTCAACCACTATGTGGGGCAAGAAAAACTCGCACCCTCGGACTCCTGGGGCAGCATTGCCTTCGCCAAAGATTGGCACGATGCGGTCCGGCTACAGCAGGCGCCGTTGTGGCATTACATCAACACCTGCCAGTATCGTTATGACGGCCAGTATTCCCGATACAACACCGTGCCGGATAACGAAATGACCCGCATGCATACGGCGGACACGATTTTCAAATCAGTGCGCAACGGCTGGATGCCGTATTACCCGCAGTTTAAAGCCAATCCATTAGATCTTTGCAGACAGGCGGTAGACAGTGGTGCTAAGGATGACGACGCCATTAAAAAGGCCGTCCTGGAAAAACTGAAATCCAAGGAGCTCGAATACTCAATCGCCGACCCGGAGGCCGAGGAAAACCATCCCAAGGTCTGGTACATCTGGCGGGGTAACGCGATTACCGGCAGCATGAAAGGCCATGAATACTGCCTGAAGCACTACCTGGGTACGCACTCCAATGTGATCGGCAAGGATTCGGACGATCATACCGAAGAGGTGAAGTGGCACGATGTGGCGCCGGTTGGAAAAATGGATTTGGTAGTGGACCTGAATTTCCGCATGGATTCCTCGGCCCTGTACTCTGATATCGTATTGCCGGCGGCTTCTTGGTACGAAAAGGCGGATCTGAATAGCACGGATCTGCATTCCTTTATCCATCCACTGTCGGCGGCCATTACCCCCGTTTGGGAATCCAAGACGGACTGGGACATTTTCAAGGCCCTGGCAAAGGCGACCAGCGAACTGGCGAAGGTTCATCTGGCCGAACCGCAGAAGGACATTATTGCTGCTCCGTTGGCCCATGACACCGCCGATGAGATCACCCAACCGGAGATCAAAGACTGGTACAAGGGCGAATGCGAGGCGATCCCCGGCAAGACCATGCACAAGCTTGCTATTGTTGAGCGTGACTACACCAAGCTCTATGAGAAGTACATCACGCTGGGCGACAATATCAGGGCCAAAGGTCTGGGCGCACACGGTAATCACTATATGTGTGAAGCCGAGTACGATGAGATGATTGATTCCAACCATTTCCCAACGCGGGAATTTGACGGCAAGGTCTATCCCTCTATTGAGGAGGACGAGTGGGCCGCCAATGCCGTGCTTCACCTCTCTACTCTGACCAACGGAAAGTTGACGGTCAGGGCCTACGAGAATATGGAAAAGAAGACCGGCCTTGATCTGGTCCATCTGGGAAAAGGCAGTGAGGACGTAAAGATTCGTTATGCGGATCTGCAGGCACAGCCGAGGAGATATAATACCTCTCCCCTGTGGTCCGGTCTGATGAACGATGGCAGGGCATATTGTGCCTATACCTATAACTACGACATGCTGGTGCCGTGGAGGACATTGACCGGCCGCCAGCATTTTTATCTCGATCATGAGATGTATATTGGTTATGGCGAGAATCTCCCAACCTACAAACCGGCGCCAAAACCGGAGGTCTATGGAGACTTGAAAGAGACCTTAAAAAATGGCGATGCCCTGGTGCTT
Source organism: Acidiferrobacteraceae bacterium (assembly GCA_011052015.1). Taxonomy (GTDB): domain Bacteria; phylum Pseudomonadota; class Gammaproteobacteria; order HyVt-429; family HyVt-429; genus HyVt-429. Next base: position 21,954 of record DRJZ01000023.1, read on the forward strand.
AACTATCTCACTCCCCATGGCAAATGGCATATCCATTCAACGTATATGGAAAACCTGCGGATGCTGACGTTGTCTCGCGGTTGTGAACCGTGCTGGATGAGCGAGGTCGATGCCGAAAAAATGGGGATTCAGGATAATGACTGGGTCGAGGTCCATAACGACCACGGTGTGTATTGTACCCGGGCGGTGGTGAGCGCACGCATTCCTCGCGGAGTTTGTATTGTGTATCACGTACCGGAAAGGACAGTGGGCATTCCTAAATCTCAACTTCGTGGCGGCAGACGCGGCGGTGGGCATAACAGTGTGACACGAATTCACCTGAAGCCTAATTATTTATCCGGTGGTTACGGTCAGTTTAGTTACCATTTCAATTACTGGGGCCCAATTGCTCCACAGAGGGATACTCATGTAATTGTTAAGAGAATGGATAAGGTTGTCTTTTAAATTCTTTAAAGCCAAATTTTAGGTAGGAAAAAAAGATGGATATACGATCACAAATTTCGATGGTGTTTCATTTAGATAAATGCATCGGTTGTCATACCTGTTCCATTGCTTGTAAGAATATTTGGACAGACCGTAAAGGCGCCGAGTACATGTGGTGGAACAATGTAGAGACGAAGCCGGGTACGGGTTATCCAGGGAAATGGGAAGACCAGGATATTTATAAAGGTGGCTGGGAAAAGAGCGGTAACGGCATCAAGCTAAAAGGTGCGGGCAAGAAAAAGGGTCTGAGCAATATTTTTCACAACCCCCATATGCCGGTGATTGACGATTATTATGAACCCTTTACCTATAAGTATCTGGATCTTATAGAGTCACCCGCGAGTGACGATCAACCTACCGCCCGCCCTGTTTCCCTCATTACCGGTAAGCCCATGGACATCAAGATGGGTCCTAACTGGGATGATGATCTAAGTGGCACACCGGATTACGCGCGTAACGACCCCAATCTGAAAAATCTTTCGCCTGCGGAACAGCAGGCGATGTTTCAACTGGAGAGGATGGCCTTCTTTTACCTGCCTCGAATTTGTAACCATTGTTTGAACCCGGGTTGTGTTGCGTCCTGTCCTTCTGGCGCAATGTACAAACGTGGTGAAGACGGCATTGTTCTGATTAATCAGGAAGTTTGCCGCGCCTGGCGCATGTGCATTACGGCCTGCCCCTACAAAAAGGCCTATTACAACTGGCATTCCGGCAAGTCCGAAAAATGCATCCTGTGTTATCCGCGTATCGAAGCGGGTTACGCACCTGCCTGTATGCACTCCTGTGTCGGCAGAATTCGCTATCTTGGCGTTATTCTTTATGATGCCGACCGCATACATGAAACTGCATCCGCACCTGAGAATGAACTGGTGGACCGGCAGATGGATATGTTGCTGGATCCGTTTGACCCTGAGGTTATCGAGTCTGCCAAAAAGAATGGCATCGCAGATTCCACGATCAAGGCAGCACAATCCTCGCCAATTTACAAATTTGTGAAGAAATGGGGCATGGCGTTACCATTGCATGCCGAGTTCCGCACATTGCCGATGCTGTTTTATGTGCCGCCGATGTTGCCTGTTATGGCGTCGTTAACAGAAGTTGATAATTCAGCACAAGCTGAAAAGCTTGGCGATATAGCAAAATATTGGCCGGACAAATGGCTTTACGACACCAGCACTGAAGAGCTTTGGGGCACCATAGATCAGGCGCGTATGCCGATAGAGTATATGGCCAGCCTGTTTAGCGCAGGTGATACGGAAAAAGTCAAAGTGCGGTTGAAGAAGTTATTGGCCGTCAGAATATATCGGAGATGGAAGACAGTCGGAGATATTTCTGAAGAAAAAGCCAACCAGGTATTAAGCGACGTGGGCTTGACGCAGGAATTGGCTGAAGAAATCTATTATTTGACTTCACTTGCGAAATTTGATGATCGATTCGTGGTGCCGGCGGCGCATCGGGAACAAGCTATAGAAATGATAGAAAATGCGGGTGATAGAAAGGGAAGTACCGGGTTTGGATTTAAGGAAGGGACAGCCAAAAGAGGGCTATAAAATGAAATTATTGGCTCACTATTATGCTGTAGCAGATTTGTTCGACTACCCGGATCTCGAATATCCCCAACGGGTCCGGAAGGTGATCGATCTTCTTGATGGAAATTATCCTGAAGCTGTTGCTGAGCTTGAGCGTTTCCAGGAACTTCTTCCTGCTCAGGAACTCAGGACAATGCAGGAGTTGTTTACACGCTCTTTTGATGTGCAGGCAGCGACTACCCTGGATATAGGTTATGTGATGTTTGGGGATGATTATAAAAGAGGTGAGTTACTGGCTAACTTGAATCGGGAGCATCTAGCCGCTAAAAACGATTGTGGAAGAGAGTTGGCAGACCATTTGCCAAACATCCTAAGGCTTCTGGCGAAAGTAAAAGACAAAGACTTTGCAGATGAACTGGTGCAGGAAATTATTGCCCCCGCGCTCTCAATGATGATCAGTGAATTTTCGCCTGACCGTGTGGAAAAGAAAAATGAGGCTTACAAGAAACATTATAAGACCCTGATCGAGTTGCCCACGACAGAGCAGGATGTTGCGACTTTTTATCAGTTTTCTTTAAGAGGCTTACGCGAGGTCCTTAAGCGGGATTTCGAGTTTGAAGAAAAGACCATGTCGTTACCGACGAGTGACTTCCTACAGTCGGTAATAAAAGAAAATGAAATTGAAGTAAAGGCGGATACTACCTGCTTCCAAAATTCCTGTAGTTAGGCGAGAGATAATACAATGACCTCATTAAATAGTTTCCTGTTTATTGCATTCCCCTATATCGCATTCAGTGTTCTTGTTATTGGGGCAACCTACCGATATAAATCATCAGGGTATAAAGTTTCGAGTTTGTCTTCTCAATTTCTTGAGGGAAAAAAGGTTTTTTGGGGAATCGTCCCTTTTCACTTCGGCATAATACTATTATTCATCGGGCATTTGGTCGTATTCTTGTTTCCAGAAGCAGTGTTACGCTGGAACAGCGATCCCGTTCGGTTGGTCTTGCATGAAGGAATAGGGTTTACTTTCGGGATATCTGTATTGTTAGGTTTGACGATCCTGATTGTCAGGCGGTGGTTTAATCCAAGATTGAAAATGGTCACCAATCGCATGGACGTTGTTATTGAGGTGGTGTTACTGTCACAAATTATTCTGGGTTGTTGGATCGCTCTGGGTTATCGTTGGGGATCGTCTTGGTTTGCATCCGATCTCTCGCCTTACTTGTGGTCTTTGGTGAAGCTAAGTCCGAATATTGAGGCTGTTAGCGCCTTGCCCGATGTGATCAAGCTTCATATTGTCGGCGCATTCTTGATTCTCTTTTTAATCCCCTTCACGCGTTTGGTCCATTTCCTGGTGGCGCCCTTCCATTATATTTTTCGGCCCTATCAGGTTGTAATGTGGTATTGGGACAAAAAACAAATACGTGAGCCCTCAACCCCCTGGCAGATCACGCGTCCTCGAAATAATTAACCTTGCGACTCTTTTCAGTATAGGGTGCAGATGATTAGTAGCGGAGAGTGTCGTGGAAAAAGTTGCAACCGCAAAATCACATAAGGCCCTGTTTCTAAATACCACCGCATTTACCATTTGTTTTGCGGTATGGATGCTAAATGGTGTGCTGGTCACTTTTCTGGCCTCTAATGAGGTGTATGACTGGGGGCCGGTTGAAATCGGGTGGTTGATGGGTATCCCGGTCCTGACGGGATCCATTTTCCGTCTGCCTGCGGGCATGCTGACGGATAAGTTTGGTGGTAAACCTGTCTATGTGGCGTTGCTCTTTATTGTTGCCGTGCCGATGTATCTGCTTTCCTATGCGGACAGCTTTGTAGAGTTTGCCATTCTCGGTTTTGGTTTTGGCTTGGCGGGCGTGAGCTTTGCTATTGGCATTGCCTATACCTCTGTGTGGTATCCGAAAAAAAATCAGGGAACGGCTCTGGGTGTCTTTGGTGCGGGAAACGCGGGTGCGGCCCTGACCTTGGTTTTTGCGCCAACACTATTGAATATTTTTACTGACAATGGCGACAATCTTGAAGGTTGGCGCCAGTTGCCTGTTTACTATGCCGCCATGTTGGTCGTCATGGGTGTTATATTATTAATCTTTGCCGAAAATAAAAAACCCGCAGCCCATGGAAAAACCATGGGAGAGATGCTCAAGCCATTGAAGGAATTACGAGTCTGGCGTTTTGGCCTGTATTATTTTCTAGTCTTCGGCTGCTTTGTTGCCTTTTCTCAGTGGCTGGTGCCCTATTTCGTCAATGTCTATTATCTGCCGCTGGTTACGGCCGGCATCCTGGCGGCCCTGTTTAGTTTTCCCTCTGGAGTCATTCGTGCGGCAGGGGGTTGGGCGTCCGACAAATGGGGTGGTCGGGCGGTGATGTACTGGGTCCTGGGTCTGTCCGTTGCCATCAGTTTTATGCTTATTGTTCCTAAAATGGACATCTATTCCCCCGGCAAGGGGGTTATGAACAAGATCCCAGGTACGGTGACAGAGGTTAGCAAGAAATATATTGTTGTCGGTAATAGAAAATATAAACTCAAGGTAAACGACCGGTCATTCGAAGAACTGGAAGACGACATCCTGGTCTTCCCAACCAAATCCACTTGGCAAGAATCGGTTGTCAAAGTGGGGCAAGAAGTCAAACGTAAAGAACTTCTCGCTAAGGGAGTAACCCGGATTTACTTCCAGGCCAATGTGTGGATTTTTGCGGGCTTTGTGCTTGTTTTAGGCAGTGTCTGGGGGGTGGGTAAGGCTGCCGTGTATCGGCTTATCCCCGATTATTATCCCAATGAAGTCGGTGTGGTCGGAGGCATGGTGGGCGTGCTTGGTGGGCTGGGGGGATTTTTCAGCCCCATTATTTTCGGATATCTATTAGAGTACACAGGCCTGTGGACGAGTGCCTGGATGTTTATATGGGTTCTTTCGGTCGTCTGCCTGTTCTGGATGCACAATGTGATTATGCGAATGGAACATAAGGAGCACCCGGAGGACGACAGCAAGATCTGATGGGTGAAAGCGCGCCAGCAGAAATACAATTAACTTATGAGCAAACTAAACAATGAGTGATATTAAAAAGTGGGAAGTTGAGGATAATGACTTCTGGGAATCAACTGGGAAGAAGGTAGCGACGCGAAATCTCTGGATCTCCATCCCCAGCCTGCTATGTGGATTTGCGGTTTGGTTGATGTGGGGTATTATTACCGTGCAGATGCTCAATCTGGGTTTTGAATTTTCAAAAGCAGAACTTTTTACACTCATGTCTATCGCCGGTTTGACCGGCGCCACCTTGAGAATTCCCAGTACTTTTTTTATCCGCATCGCTGGCGGCAGGAATACGATTTTCTTTACGACGGCCTTGTTGATGATTCCCGCCATTGGCGCGGGCATTGCGTTACAGGATAAAAATACCCCACTGTGGATCTTTCAGATTCTGGCCCTACTTTCCGGCTTTGGCGGGGGAAACTTTGCCTCTTCCATGTCAAACATCAGTTTCTTTTTTCCGAAACGCGTGCAAGGTACTTCCCTGGGACTCAACGCAGGCCTCGGAAATTTCGGTGTCACCACCATGCAGATTCTTGTGCCGTTGGTGATGACCGTCGGAATATTTGGCGGGACATCGATGATCCTGGAAAATAGCAGTGGCACTTTGATCGGAAAAATCCCCGCCGGCACTGAAACCTTTATCCACAATGCAGGCTACGTGTGGCTATTACTGCTTATCCCCCTTGCTGTTGCAGGCTGGTTTGGTATGAACAATCTTGCCACCGATACCGTTACCCCCCATCCAGGATCTCCCATATCCGCATTCGCGAAGATAAGTGGATTGCTATCTATTGCCTTGGTCACTGCCGCAGTGGGGTTGTATCTCCTGCTTCCTGCTCCAACGGGGATAGGGCTACTGAGTAAGTGGGTTGTCTTGCCGCTGGTTATTGTCGCCACGGTATTGATGATGAGGTACCTTACAACGGGTGGGCTCCAAAAAAACCTTAAGCGACAATACAAGATATTTAATAATAAGCACACTTGGGCCATGACCATTATCTACACCATGACCTTTGGTTCGTTTATTGGTTATTCGGCGGCCTTTCCGTTGGCGATTAAGGTGATTTTTGGGTTTACCCACATTGCAGGCCCCGATGGCGTACTTGTACATGATGCAATAAATCCCAATGGACCCAGTGCCTTGATGTATGCCTGGATGGGTCCGTTTATAGGTGCTCTGATCCGCCCGGTGGGCGGTAAAATTGCTGACAAGGTAGGAGGCGCCAAGGTTACGCAAATCGTCTCCATCGTGATGATCGCATCAGCTCTGGGTGTGGCCTATTTCATGTCTGCGGCCTACAAGTCAGCCACTCCGGAACAGTATTTCTGGCCCTTCTTCGTCTTGTTTATTGTCTTGTTTGCTGCCACGGGTGTAGGCAATGGCTCAACGTTCAGAACTATCGCCCAGGTATTCAATGCAGAGCAGGCAGGACCGGTGCTAGGTTGGACATCGGCCGTTGCCGCCTACGGGGCCTTTATTATCCCCAAAGTTTTTGGTGAGCAAATCAAAGCCGTGACTCCAGAATACGCGCTTTACGGGTTTGCGATATTCTATGCACTCTGTCTCGTTTTGAACTGGTGGTTTTATATGCGGCCCAATGCGTATGTCAAGAATCCTTAGCCAGGAAGGGGGGGTGCATCTTTGTGCACCCCCCCTAACCAGTGACAGTTTTTAGGATACATCCGAACGATTGATTTCGTCCTCCATCACAAGGCTTCGCAGTTCGTCTATATTCTTGAGATGTACCAGACGTCGGTTGACGTCAATCAACTTTTGTTTCTGGAACCGTGTAAAGATACGGCTAACGGTTTCTATGGTGAGGCCGAGATAGTTGGCAATCTCCATGCGTGACATGGGTAGATTGAACTCATAGGGGGAGAGTTTGCGGTCCTGGTAACGTCGAGAGAGGTTTAAAAAAAATGTAGCCAGCCGTTCTTCTGCAGATTTTTTGCCTAACAAGACCAACATTTCATGATCCACATTGACCTCTTTGCCAATAATACGCATCATTTGATGTTGTAGACCGGGGAGTTGATTGCACAGACTCTGAATTTGTTCCAAGGGTATCTCGCATGCACTGGATGTAACCAGCGCAGTGGCAGTGCAGTGGTGATAATTGTCAGCAAGCGCATCGAATCCGATGAGTTCCCCAGGCAGATGGAAACCTAGAATCTGTTCGTCACCATTGGTCGATAACTCATAGGTCTTGAAGGCGCCAGAGCGTACTGCGTACAGTGACTTGCCGGGTAAGCCATTGCCAAATAATTGGTCACCGGGTTGGATTGGTTTTTTGCGCAATACCCTGTTGTCAAGTTTTTCCAGCTCACCCTCATTGAGGCCCCTGGGTAGGCACAACTCGGAAAGGCTGCAATCGGTGCAAGATACCTTAAGGGTCTTGATATCGATAACTTTCGAGTGGTTGTTCATATTACTTTTGTAGAACCTATTTTTTGAAATTAGTCAATTTCAGTGCCGGGCCATCGTGGGTGCTAGCAATCGGACTATGAGATGATAGATCAATGTTACCGCCAGCGGTAAGAGATTACTACGATATGGAGAATGAGGCCAGGGTGATGGCCGGTGTAGGTGAAGAGAATGCCCTACTTAATGTAGGGGCGATTCATCAAGATCGCGTTATTCCCACCCCGTTTCGGGCCGATACGGGGGTGGGAACGATGATTGAATTAGAGGTGGGCTTAACAATTCAGGTACTTGGTAATGGCGCCCAGATTATGAACGGTATCAAATCCCATACCCTCCAGGACCACGCAAGCATTGGCGCTTCGCTGACCTGAACGGCAGAATACTATCACCGGTTTGGTTTTATCGAGCTTGATAGTGGCTGTCTGGATGGCAGCCAACGGTACATTTACCGCACCGGGCAGTGATGCCTGTAAATATTCCTGGGTTGTACGGACATCCAGCAGTTGGGCTGCGGCCTCTTTCACTAACTGTTTAGCCTCAATGCATCCAATGGTGGTGGTAGGGGAATTAAACATCTGAAACATAATTTACTCCGTTAGATTAGTGATATGGTTTGGGTGTTACAAAAGGAGTACGAAAGTTACCCATTAGTAACATTCGATGTTAGCTGTAGTGCCAGACTTTAGCTTGTTACATAAAGACATCAATAAGAGTTGTTCGTTGTCGGTGAGTGACTTCAGGATGCGGTTCTGCACTTTTTGCTTTACTGGCAAAATAATCTTAATCATTTTTTTGCCAGTTGACGTGAGGATAAAGGCCTTCTCCTTGCCCGTAGTCTGAGGGTCCTCACATATCCAGCCGTTTTTTTCCATCACCTGTAGTTTGCGGCTGATCACGCTACGTTCGGATTCCATTTCGTCGGCCACCTGTTTAATAGTGACTGGAGCCCACCGTGCTACCACCCCGAGTACCGGCATTTGAGTGGCGCGAATGCCATAGGGACGGTAGGCCTCATCATAAGTTTTTAGGATGTAGTGGCTGGCCCGCAGCATCTGTAAATTAATGCACTGGGGACGTGAATAATCTGGCTCGCTGGGCCTGGGGGGCATGGTCTGAGTTCCATCATTAAGTGTGTATATGCACGTACATTATACATGCATATACACAGATTGCAAGACCCCATTGGCAACGGAGGGCAGGATAGGCCGGGGGTCCCATTAAGAGGAGAATAACGGGCCAGTGTCGACCATCGGCTAAGTTTCGCGGGATGGCCTAAGCGTTTTCAGCATCAACAAGAGACTGATCGTTGGCCCTAAGCCCGGAAAAGATCGACACCGACCCTCAATTTAACTATTCGGGCACTGCTATGGCAGAATCCCTTAAGGATGGATGCTTAATAATAGGAGTATAGTCGAGTTTGCGTAGACAACAACGACGCAGACGTTAACAGGGTGGTATGTTTTTTGATTTGTTTTCACTGTACCCATTATGAATTGTTAATTTTTTCTGTAACACTATAATTGGGTGTTATTCTTGCAATAGGAATAGATGGAATTTATAAATTCATGAGTAAAGTTGATATGTTGGAGATCGTGGTGATGCGTCATGGTGAGCCCCGATTGCCCCGGTTTAAACGCATTAAGGCAGAGGATTTCCAGGCCTGTGTGGAAATATATGATGAGGCGGGAATCTGCGAGACCTCACGACCCCATGAAAGCATATTGAGTCGGTTTAAAGATCACGATACTGTCGTTTCCAGTGATCTTAATCGATCACAACAATCTGCGGCGTTATTCTCTAATCCGGCTGCAATCAAGGTGGATCCCTTGTTTCGTGAAGCACAGCTTCCACATGTTGCAGTGCCTGGTATCAGGCTTCATCCGTTTGTTTGGGGGTATGTCTTTCATTTGTTTTGGTTAGCTCGATTCCAGACTTATACTGAGTCACGGGCCAGCGCAAAGAAAAGAGGCGGTGTGTGCGCGAGGAGATTGGTTGAACTGGCCCATAAAAACGGCAAAGTAATGCTGGTAGGTCATGGGCTTATCAATGCCTGTATCGGGAGCGAACTTAGGTCCTTGGGATGGGATGGACCCAGAATACCGGGGACGGGGTTTTGGGATTATAGTATTTACAGAAAGAATGTGGCCCCGGTATCCTGAACCCAAACACCCCATGTGTGCGGTGTGCTGCCACAGGTTATCTGATGTTATTGACCGCTGGTCGGCGAGTTTGACGTACGTTAACGTTTATAAGTCACCGGTTGTGTTTCAATGATAGCCCTCCTGATAAGGAGTGACCAACCTGAAACCCCTTGACCCTGCCTACCCCGGCGGGGTTCTTTTTTCCCTTTATAAAAATTTATGGCTCTTCGGAAAAATTTGTGGGTAGCTCTGAAGCCTAGCCCCCTCTCCCTCCGGGAGCGGGTACTTTTCGTTACAGGCTCGTCCATGATGCATGCTCCGCCTAATTTTGCAAGGTCTGTTCAAAGCCTTGTAAAGTGATGCATGGAAAGTATTTCCGTGCTTTTCTTCAAAAACCAATATAGCATCAATAAGTTACGAATATATAAGTCCCGTCATTACCCACAAATTTTTCCGAAGAGCCAAATTTATGTGTGCTAAGATTTGGTTTTCGTCAAGACGCCAAGCTAATAGATTGTTGATTTTTATAAAGAAAATTCTTGGCGACCTTGGCGACCTTGGCGTCTTGGCGGTTCAAGTTCAATTGACCAGAATTTCCCTAATGAGTACAGTACGTTAGTAAGAAGGCACGACATTCCAAGACACGCAGTGAATACACCCTTGTAGGCTCGACGGCAGCATCCCTGCTGCCGTCGAGCCTGGAATGTCATGTCTTCTTACTTTGTTTCGCCTTAATAAGTCCCTAGCCTGCTTTTCTGTGGGTGCTACTGTTCTTTGTTCCAGGATACCCTGGATTTCGCCGTTGGTCTGAGTCGTTAATACGCAGTGGTGGCTAAGAAACAAATGAGAAAAGCCTGGCTAACATGGTGTTTTTGCGAGGGTATCAGCGTCTTAATTATCCTGTCCGGGGAATCGTATATACTGGGCGTACGGTTGACTCCCATAATTTCCGGCTTCGAAGTGCCGGTGGTCCCACATATAACTATAAGATATGATAAAGCGACGCCTACAGTCATTATTTAGAGATGTTCTGGGGTTCCTGCGCAGTGTACTGGGTGACTTTGCAAATAACCAGGGACTCATGGTTGCGGCGGCGGTCGCATTTGATGCCATGTTAGCCATTTTGCCCATGTTAGCAGTGATCATCATTGGCTTGTCTCAGATTGTCGACCGCTACCCGCTGCTGGAAACCATCTATCGTTACCTCAGGCTATTAGCGCGAGGCGAGTCCGGGTCTCTCGTTGCCCAGGCCGTGTTGTATATGGATAACGAGTTGGTAGTGGGCAGTGTGGGTATTGTTATCCTGCTATTTTTTGGTTACCAGGCATTCAATGCTTTGGAAAATACTCTGGTGGCAATCTTCTATCATCGACCCCCGTTGCCATCACCACGTCTTCGGGCAAAAGTTATGCGCCCACCATTGTTTGTGTTTTTGCTTTCCTTAGGGTTGTTTATCTGTAGCATCAGTAGCGGTGGCTTAAAGACACCATTTCATTTGCCGGTGTCTATTTATGAATATAGCTGGGACATGGGTTGGTTATCGACTACCGGTGTATACCTACTAGGTGCGGTGGGCACACTCTTGATCCTGATTTCAGTGTCTATGGTGATGCCGATGGCGGGTGTAAATAAACGTCATTTTAAACTGGCATCAGTCATTGTCTTGAGCCTATGGGAGTTTAGCCGCCATATTTTAGTGTGGGTTTTTGACGCCCTGTCATATATCAATATCAGCTTCGGATCAGTAGCCGCCTTGGTGACGGTTTTGCTATGTTTCTACATTGCGGTGGCATGGGTTCTTCTATGTGCCCACGTCATTGCTGAGATCGACAGACGCCGACAGCCTGAAATCCCGGAGCAGTTAATTTTATTGTGATAATGTTAAGTCGGGTTTCACTATGCTGGAGAGCGTCAGGTACTAATGAGTACGTTAGTAACTTTCGTTTCCCTTGCATAATGCAGAATAGCAACGGCGAGTTGCCCATGTAATTATTTTAGAGCCGGTTTTGAAACTTCGGGTCACTTGGTCTGTCATAGACTTAGAATTCTGGATTGAATATCTGTTATGCGAACTCAGCGAGTCTGTATTACTTTGCTGCTAGGACTTGTCCTGCAACCAGTTTTTGCGTCAAGCAAGGTGATATTGATTGCCACTAGCCAAGCCCACACTGTTGCTTTGCTGGAGCTTTATACGTCAGAGGGTTGTTCCAGTTGCCCTCCAGCGGAGCGCTACGTGAAAAAGCTCCATACTGATGGACCGGGCGCCCAACGCTTTATTCCATTGGCCTTTCATGTGGACTACTGGGACCAGCTGGGTTGGAAAGACCCTTATTCCAAGGCGGCCTACAGCACTCGGCAACGGGATATCGCCAGGCGAAACCGCTCTCGTGCCGTGTTTACTCCCCAGATAGTTTTGCATGGACTCAATTTTCCTGCTTACAAGAATGTGGCTAAGGCCGCTCGCCTGGTTAACGATATACCGGCTCGGGCCAGTATTCAGATTCAAGTACAGCAACCCGCATCAAAACGTCTGCGCGCCATTGTTCGGGGGAAAGTTCTGGCAAAGGAAGATCGGCCCCACGCGGGCGTCTATTTGGCCTTGTATGAGAACAACCTGGTGGAGAAGATAAGCCGAGGTGAAAATAGCGGTAAGACCCTGAATCACGATTTTGTGGTACAGGAATTTTTTGGCCCCCTGAGGGTAGATGACCAGGGCAGCTTTGTTTTGGAGCAGGACCTGTCCATTGGATCAGAGCGGATAATCGCCAATATGGGGGTTGTGGCCTTTGTGCAGGATCTGGTTGATGGCAGCATTTTACAGGCATTAAGCCTGGCTTTTACCGCGTTGCCTTGATGTCCGAAAACAAAAAGGCCCCATCCCTGTTACCCAGGGATGGGGCCTTCAATATTTACTTTATGGCGTGATAACTAGGCCGGTGTTACCTGTGTGGCCTGCAGACCTTTCGGACCACTTTCTACCTCAAAGTTTACCGACTGGCCTTCAGCCAGTGTACGAAAGCCGTCACCCTGAATAGCTGAGTGGTGAACAAACACATCATCACCACCATCGCTGGGGGCGATGAAACCAAAACCCTTAGAATCATTAAACCATTTAACAGTACCAGTTTGCATTACAACAACCTCTTTAATAAGTAGTTTCCAGAAAGCCCGGTGCAGATAAAGTGTGACTAGCGGCTGTTCCCGAGAGGGTATTGCATGACCACTGACATTCGATACTACATAGAGCCCCCCTATGATAGCTAAATCACCGCTGCAAACAAGTTAATTGGGGGCCTTTTTGGCATGAAATCGACTTCCAGTCTGGTAGATTGCCCGTTCGGTCGGGTCCAGGGGGGTGTTTGGGGCCCAAAGTTTGCCTGGAGTACACAGTTTTTTCGTCATCAAAGCCCGTATGAGCGGTGGGGCAAAATGAGCTGTTCACCCAGTCTGAATCCACCCTAACCGGGGTTGGAGAGGCCCATGGTGTGGTACAAAAGAGTGACCCGCAGCCCCCAAAATCAACTAAAGCCCACCAGGATGGTAATTTGGCCCCCTGAGGCGCTCAGGCTCAAAGAGCCCGGGACAATACGATTGTGCTATCGTTTAGAGATGTCTTTTAGTTTCAGCCCTAAGCCCATGATAAAAATACCTATTTCATCATTAGGGCTATGGGTTTTATAATCTTTAACAAATTTAAGCTTGCCGGACCCATTGAGAGCGCCTACCTTTAGTCAGTAACAGTGCTTATTATTCGGCAATGCGACAAAGGCGTACCGTCTGGCATATACCGGGTTTTATTGAGACTGGGCCAGAAATAGCCACAATTTTTCCTCGGGCGACAATGCCGTGCTCGTGGTCCGATGGTTTAGTAAATGGAGGTTGCAATGATTTTATCCTCAAAAGACCGCTATGGCATTATCGCCATGTTTGATCTTGCTGTGCAACAAGGAGAGCGGCCTGTCCCATTGGTGGAGTTGTCCCAAAAACACAACATCTCCGTATCTTATTTGGAACAGTTGTTTGCCCAACTGCGCCGTGCCGGGTTGGTGAAATCCAGGCGTGGTCCCACTGGCGGTTATTTCCTGGGTCGTGACCCTTCGGATATCACTATTAATGATGTGGTGAAGGCCATTCGCTACGGGGAAGAATCTTTCAGTGAGTTTCCCCGTGGTGATGCTGCCAGTGAGGGGCTCAAGCTGTGGGAGAACTTCAGCCATCGCATGCATCGCATGCTCGATGAGATTAGCCTGTCGGATGTGCTGCGCAGCATCGAAACTGGCCAGATTGTTCACTACCCTTCGGCGGCGCGCGCGCATGGCGATAAAAGCGCAAAACTGAATTAGTTCTCCTCTACCAAGCCTACCTATTACCATCATTCAACTTTGCCCATTCTTTTAACCGAGACTCTTGGCGACGATCTCATGCACGTCTTTAGAGAGTCCGGTGTGGGCCATGAGGCGATTGAGTTGGGTCTGCATGAGTTGTTGCCGATGGACATCGTATCGCTGCCAACGACTCAGACTCAGCACCAGTCGTGCCGCGATCTGCGGATTGATGCTGTTTAGCTCCAGGATGGCGTCGGTGATCAGGGCATAACCCTCACCGGAGGCATCATGGAATCGCGCCGGGTTGGCGTGGCAAAAGGCCCCGAACAAGGCACGCACCCGATTGGGATTGTTCATACCAAATGCCGGGTGTGACTTAAGCTGGTGTATCCGTTGCAGGGTGTCCGGTAGGGGGGAGGTGGCCTGGAGGCTGAACCACTTATTCACCACCAGGGCCTCGTGTTGCCATTTATTGTAAAAATCTTGCAAGGGTTGTTGGCGCTTGGCATAGTCATTATGGACAATGCAGGCCAATGCGGCCAGCTCGTCGGTCATGTTGTCGGCACGGCGAAACTGGCGCAGACAGCGTTGATAGCTGTCCTCATCGGCGGTAAGGGAAAGATAGCCTAGACACAGGTTTTTGAGACTACGCCGTCCCGCATCTTCGGCGTTAAACCGATAGGGCCTGTCGGATTGAAGTGCCCTATAGCGATGATTGAAAGATTCCCCCAGGGCTTCAAGGAGTCCCCGCCGTAGACTGCGGCGGGCCTGATAAATGCCATCCACGTTCACCACGTTCATTTGTTCACCCACATAGGTCTCGGAGGGTAAGGACAGGGTCTCGGCAATGAGTGCCGGGTCCAGTTTTTCGTGGTCAAGGGTCTTGGCCAGGGCGCCGATGAACCTCGGATCGAAATCAGCTTTCAGGCCTTTCGCCGATCGGTCAATTGCCCGGAGAATCTGTTTCAACGCCAGACCCTGGCTCGCCTCCCAGCGATTAAAGGCATCGCTATCGTGGGCGAGGAGAAAGACCTGGTTCGCCTCGTTGAGGGGGCTCTCCACTATGACCGGTGCAGAAAAGTTCCTTAGCAGGGATGGCACCGGTTCGCAGGGGACGTCTACAAAACAAAATGACTGTTTTGGTTCCCGGATCTCCAGTGTTCGGGTCATTGTTCTATCGGCGGTCAAGTTACTATCCAGACGCAGGCACAGGTCCTTCCCTTCGGCGTCCAGCAGACCCACCGCGAAGGGTAGATGTAAAGGTTTGGACGAATCCCTATTGATCTGCTTGATGTTAAGGGTGTAGGTTTTTTTGCCAGGGTCGTAAGTGCCGTTTACCTTGAGTCTGGGTGTACCGGACTGGTCATACCAGCGTTTAAATTGCTTGAGGTCCTTGTTGTTGGCATCGGCCATGGCCGCTACAAACTCGTCGGTGGTGACCCCATCACCATCATGGCGTTCAAAGTAGAGCTTGAGGCCGCGACGAAAACCGTTTTCACCGACCAGGGTATGAATCATGCGTACCACCTCGGCGCCTTTTTCATATACGGTGACGGTGTAGAAGTTGCTGATCTCCATATAGGACTGGGGCCGCACCGGATGAGCCATAGGTCCGGCATCCTCGGGGAATTGCACATTGCGCAAGGTGCGCACGTCGGCAATGCGTTTCACCGCCCGTGAATGCAGATCGGCGGTGAATTCCTGATCACGAAAGACGGTGAGCCCCTCTTTCAGGCTGAGCTGGAACCAATCTCGGCAGGTGACCCGGTTGCCGGTCCAGTTGTGAAAATACTCATGACCGATGACAGCCTCGACCCGTTCAAAGTCCTGGTCGGTGGCGCTTTCAGCCTTGGCCAGCACGCAGGAGGTGTTAAAAATATTGAGCCCCTTGTTTTCCATGGCGCCCATATTGAAACTGCCCACGGCCACGATCATATAAATGTCCAAATCGTACTCCAGGCCAAAGCGATCTTCGTCCCACTGCATGGCGCGCTTGAGGGAGGTCATGGCGTGGTCACATTGATCAATATTTTCCGGTTCCGAGTAAAGATGCAGTTGTACCTCACGGCCGCTTGTGGTGCGGTATTGATCTTCAATGCGAGCCAGATCACCGGCCACGATAGCAAACAAATAACTTGGTTTTTTAAAGGGGTCCTGCCACTTCACCCAGTGACGGTTATTGGGGAGTTCACCACTGTCCAGCCTATTGCCATTGGACAGGAGTACGGGATAACGCGATCGATCGGCCACCAGCATAGTGGTGAACCAGGCCATGACATCGGGACGGTCCAGGTAAAAGCTGATGTGCCTGAAGCCCTGGGCCTCACATTGGGTGCATAACAACTCGCCGGATTGATAGAGGCCTTCCAGGGCGGTGTTGTCCTGGGGTCGCAACAGGGTTTCGATCTCCAGGGAAAAGCGGGCCGGGACCTTATGGATGGTCAGGGTTTCTTCGTCCTGGGTGTAACGATTCTCGCTGAGTGACTGTCCATCGATAGTGATGGATTCCAACTTGAGTTTGTGACCATCCAGGACCAAAGGTGTGTCTTTAGGCACCCATTGGATGCGTTGTACTGACAACCTGGAATGGACACGGGTTTGCTCATCCTCAATGACAAACAGCAGGTCCACCCGATTGATTATATATTGGGGTGGACGATAGTCTTTGAGATGGATGGTTTTGGGTGTTTGTTTGCGCATGAGCTATTTTTGTTAGTGAATGTTTTCGACCCGGTAACTTTTCATCGCTATACCGGAAACGGTGAAGCCGTTGCCCGGTATCCAGGGAGATATTTAACTACATGGATTCCGGATAGATGCTACCGCATTTTCCGGAATGACGCGAAACGGCAGTGCTTAGTGAGTTCTTGTCTGCAACAGGTGTCGATAAGGCGCGAGTAGTTCCTCTTCCTCATTGAGGATGGCAAAGATCGCTCGCAGGCCCCGTTCACCCATATCGTCTCGAAAAGTCGGGTCTCGTTGCAGGATCTCGGCAAGCTGATCCAGGGCCGATGGATAGTCATTGTCCACCAGTTGAGTGGCGGCCAGTAAATAACGTGCCTCCAGGTTTTCGGCGTCATCGGCGATTCGAGCCAGTAAGGTCTCTTTTCCCGGTGCAGTCTCTGCGGCCTGAATAAAATCAAGATGGGTGCGTAGATCGCGAATCCGCCGATCCTTTTTTATCGGTAGGGGTAGGGTATGGACCACATCTGCGGCACGTTGGAACTAAGGAAACAAATAGTGCTTGCATTGAATAAGTGTAGAGTATACACTATCTATACTTAGTGTAAGAGGTACACTTATGGACCCGATTCCTCCAGCGAAGGTTGCCCCCCTGCGGGTCACCACCGACGTGGTGATCTTCACCATCAATGACCATCAACTCCAGTTGTTGTTAGGTCGCCAGAATGAAGAAGGCGATGCCTGGGCATTCCCCGGTGGGTTTATGGGTCCCGACCAGGACTTGCAGTCCTGCGCCCTCGAGGCCCTGGCTCGAGATACCGGCATCAGCGGGGTGTACCTGGAACAGCTGTATACCTTCGATTGGCCGGCGCCGGATCGAGGTGACCGTGTGATCCATGTGGCCTTCTATGCCCTGACCCCCTGGGATCGACTTCAGGACCTTCCCAGGGATGCCAACACCCAATGGTTCCCCATGGGTCAACTGCCCGCCTTGAGCCGGGAACAGGCCACAGTGGTGGAGACCGCGCAGCAAAGATTGGTGGCCAAACTGGATTATTCCACCATCGCCTATGAGTTTATGTCCGAGTCATTCACCTTGAGTCAGTTACAGGCGGTGTACGAAATTATCCGCCGGGAGAAGCTCGACAAACGTAATTTCCGCAAACAGGTGTTGGGCCTGCACCATATTGAGGCCACCGATAAATTTCGGCGCAATGGCTCCCACCGTCCGGCGCGGCTATATCGTAAGACACACCCCGGCCAAGTGACGATTATTAAGTAGTCCATTAACTTCCAGAATCGAATCCCGAATCGAAGAATGCAGAATGAACGATAAAATCTCCATCTCTGTTACCCGGGAACGCTGCATCGTTGATGCGATGGCGGCGGCCCATCCCCCGGTACCCTTATTAGCGCCGGAGAAGCGTGTCTTGGTGAATAAGATCAAGACCCTGTTGGTGAGAAAGGATGCAGTTTTGGTGGCGCACTATTATGTGGATGCGGATCTCCAGGCCTTGGCCGACGAAACCGGCGGCCTGGTGGCCGATTCCCTGGAGATGGCTCGATTCGGCCATCAACACCCGGCTACCACATTGGTGGTCGCCGGGGTGCGTTTTATGGGTGAGACCGCCAAGATTCTCAATCCGGAGAAACGGGTATTGATGCCGGAACTCACGGCCGAATGTTCTTTAGATTTGGGTTGTCCTGCCCAGGCCTTTATCGAGTGTTGCGATGCCCACCCGGAGCGCACGTCGGTGGTTTATGCCAATACCAGTGCCGAGGTCAAGGCTCGGGCAGATTGGGTAGTGACTTCGGGCATTGCCTTGGACGTGGTGCGCTACCTTCACGGCCAGGGGGAAAAAGTATTGTGGGCTCCGGACAAACATCTGGGTGCCTATGTCCAGTGTCAGACTGGCGCCGACATGCTGCTGTGGCAGGGCAGTTGCATTGTCCATGATGCCTTCAAGGGTGACGGCCTGATCCGCCTTATGCGAGTGCATCCCGATGCCAAGGTGTTGGTGCACCCGGAATCCCCTGCCGGTATCATCGATCTGGCCGACGTGGTGGGGTCGACCACCGCGCTTATTAAAGCCGCCCAGTCTATGGATGCCAACAAGTTTATCGTCGCCACTGACCGTGGTATTTTCTATAAGATGAAACAGGCCGCCCCCCACAAGAGTTTCATTGCGGCTCCCGTTGCCGGAGAGGGCGCAACCTGTATCAGTTGCGCTCATTGCCCGTGGATGGAAATGAATGGACTACAAAATTTGACCCAGGTTCTGGAGACAGGCGAGAATGAAATCTTGGTTGACGAAGCGGTTCGTCTAAAGGCCTTAAGATCGGTCCAGAAAATGATCGACTTTCGTCAGCGTCGTAGCGCACCGATTAGAGAATTGACCACAGCGTAATGTCTATTCTGGGTTTTATGCCGCAAAGTCGCCAAGGCGTAAAGGAAATTATTATTGGATGGGGTCGCTAGCGTAGAGTCCTGAATTAATCATATATTAATCGTTTTAGCACCTTGTTCCCACGCTCCCGCGTGGGAATGCATATGTTTGGCTCGGTAGGGCAGGGCTATGGGTTCCC
>DRJZ01000024.1 GCA_011052015.1 Acidiferrobacteraceae bacterium
AAGACTTGAACAAACTGCAAGATCATATTGGGCCCTGGGGACAACAGCACCAGGGTCATGGTTTGGTCTTTTTTGACCGGCCCATTCCAACGTAGTGCTATTCGGGTCCATCTCCAGTTGGGCAGGCCCGGCCCAGTTTGGATGTTGGCCTTGGGGTCGATCTGTTGATTCAGGTTAATGGCCCGTTGTTGCGGGGAGTAGGGCGCTTTTGATCGCAACTTGCGGGAGTATTTATTTTGATAGTCGGGTTTTGGCTTGACTACCCTTGTTATTGCTTCACTAAGCGCTTGTTTTTGCACTATGGGTGCAATGGTTCCTGCGGTTTCGTTGCGGTCATCCATTCGGCTGTCGAGAACCCGCAGTGCCCCGGGCCGTTCCAGTTGGGGGTACAGACCGGTGCGGACCTGATTGATCATGAAGGGGATGGCGATTAGCACCAGGGCCAATAGACTGGCATTGCGGTACCAGGTGACAACACTACGAAAACGATTGGCGGGTAGCACCCTCAATAGCGCGATGGCGGCGAGAATGTTGAGCCAGACATTTTGTGGTGCGCCGGGTTCATGCCAGATCAGTCCCAAAGTGACCAGGGCCAACAGACCCCCTCGCCAATCCCATAGGCGCAGGGTGGCAACGGCGGCGATCAGCACCAGGAATAAATCGAGCAAGGTCCAGCGTTGTAGCCAGGTGTTGGGGACTTTGTCCACACCACGGGCGCCGAGCAGGCGCCAACCGGGTGGTAAGTTAAGTTCTCCGCTGACAGACTGGAAGTCCTGGTTCCAACCGACCACTGGCAGGCTGCGACCGGCCGCATCGAGGCGGCTATCCGCCTCCAGCTTGATCGTGCCACGGCGAACTTCTATCCCGTCTTCGGCCTCGCCCCGCAGATGCGTGATGAATTGGGGTTCACCGTCGATGGCGGCGCGTCCCAGGCGGGTGGGGCCCTGCATGGCCAGGCGCCAACCCTGGGTCATGCGCCCACTGATTTTGTCTTTAATGGTGTAACCGCCGCCGTCAAAATCCAGCCACAGGGTACGGCGCAGGTTAAGGGCATTGGGTTCCGGCAAGGGGTCACCGCGACGCAGTACTTTAAGCGTCAGTACATCTTTTTCACCCATGCGGTAGGCGGGGAGGTTTCTCCATCCCTCAGGTAGATTGGTTTGGCGGGGATCAATGGTTGTTAGCCCCTGGACTTCTACCAGACGTAGTGCGGTACGGGCATCGAATACCCAGACCTCGTCTTTGGGCCAGGGTGCATTCGCCTTGGGGGCAGACAGTTTGGTGAGTTGACCGGGAAACCGTACCACCAAATCGATCTGCCAGCGTCCTGGCCGCACCTGTATGCGCAGGCGTCCGTCGGTTTCCAGTCTTGCCGGTAGGGCGCTTTTGAGTTTCAGAGGGATGGCATCGGCCAGCAGGGCTGGACCCAACACCACCTCCCGTTGGGTCCCGGATACGGATAGATCCAGGCGGGTCGTGACCTGCATAGGGATTGAATCCTCTACGCGGCGGTAGACCTGTACTTCTACGCGGTCACCGACCTTGGCCTTGCCGCTGCCGGTGTCCCGTTCCCGTAACCACAGGCGACCCTTGGTGTCCAAATCCGGGAACGGGACCGCGCGACGATTAATTTTGAGACTCACCAGGCCCGTGGTACTGGGTATGGTCAGAGATTCGGGCAGGCGGTCCCAGACAAACTCGCCATCCAAGGCGTGTGTACCTGCTAGTAGCTTGAGGGTGGGCCGGCCACCACGATTGAGCACCACCGCCGGTTTGCCATTGACCCCTACCGACTGTGGCCAGTGCTTTTGATTGCCGGGTAACACCACCCAGGATTCACTGTGCACCTGCCAGCGTTGTTTAAATTGACCCCGACGTTTGTCCAGATCCAGTTGCAGGTCGCTGGGCCAGGCGCAATGCCGCTGTTTTTCGTTGTTGTAGATAAAAGGGCAGGTCTTTTGTTCTTCGCCATACAGGGCCCATTCGACCCAGGGCTTTAAGGGTTCGGGTACCCGGTCCTCTTCCAGGGGTGTGGCCAGCAGGTTGGCTGACAGCAACAGCGATAGTGCAACAAGAACGCGCTTTAGGGTGCAGTGATCCATGACATCGTCCCTCGGTTTCGGTCCTGTGCCGACCCTGGCGTCATTGAGTCTAGTGCTTTTTGCGGCAATGACCAAATGCTACGGACACAGGCAGTTGACCCATGGGCCGGGCCTTACTAATGGGTAACTTTCGTACCCCTTAGTATGTGCTTTGTCTGGCTGCGAGATGTACCAACATCTTTGGCGCCCTCTAAAGAGGTGTGAAAACCATTGCATGCCATTTGGCATAGGCCCCATTACGTGGCCCGCAGGGGTAGACTTCTTTGCCGAAGTACTCAATGTTATCCCCGGTCTTGAGGTCGTGGGTTCCGGCATCGACGGAGACCACCGCATCTGGACAGTTTTTGCGCCAATTAGGACAATCACAGACCAGTGAGCTTGTTGATAATGGGTAGGTGCCGGCATATAGGGTTTTACCGTTACCGGAGACCTTGTAGAACGGGGAGCCGTCAAATTCGGTTTGGACCTGAACGCTTATGCGGTAGACCCCAGGTCCACCAGGGAATGAGACTTTACAGGTGCCACTGCCGGACCCTGCGGCCAATCCCAAGGCCCCATCACGGTTGGTCCAGTTATTGGAGCACTGAAAATCGCTAAAGGCACTCAGGGTGACCACGGCATTTTTCTGGACCTTAGTGTCACTGCCACCGCCACTGGATGTGCCAGGAAGCTTCAAGCAAGCCGCCAATGAAAAAAGCACCATGGCAGTGAGTCCGAGTCGGGCTAGCGTATAAAATAGGGTGTTGAGGGCAGGTGTTCTCATTGCTCGCAGACCTCCAGAAATATTATTTATATAATAAAAACAATAAGTTATGTATATAGTACAATCTAATTTCTACATAATAAATAGAACTGTATGATTTGACAAGTAAATTCTTGAAAAACCCCATATCTTGGGGTTTGGAATTGGATAGCCCCCAAATGAGGGGGGTGTTCGGTTGGGATGGACCCGATGCTTTGAGTCGGGTTGCAGCCTTGAGCTAAAAAGGGTGTTCTTAAATTTTATCCGCAAGCCGATGCGGCGCACTCAGGTA
>DRJZ01000025.1 GCA_011052015.1 Acidiferrobacteraceae bacterium
ATAGCCTGCAATATCACCAGCACAGAGAACCTCATCCACGCCTTGCTGATCAAATATTGACAAGGCCTCGGCCACCGGGGCCGGTGTGGCGTGGAGATCGCTAATGATGCCGATCTTGGTTGGCATTACTCACGTTAAAACTCTACGCCCAATCCGGATCCAGTTCTTCGATGATTTCTTCCAGTGGTCGACGATCAGAAAAACTCTGGCTGTAATCGTGGTAATGACTGAGTTTAAGTTCCGGGTATTTCCAACACAGGTAACCATCGCCGGTATCGAAGTTCACCACCCACAAGCCCTTGACCAACAAACCCAGACGCTCCATCTTGCTCACCCAACGCTTGACGATGGCCTCGTATCGCCGTTCCATCGCTGGCAGTTGGGGATTGCTGGGAATCATGGTCTCCAACTGTTTTCTAATGGGCACCAGTTCCTCGAATGCGGTTTGGCTAATATTGCGCACCAAAGAGAATAACTCCTGGGCCTCCGCCAGGTTAAACACCCGGGGTTCTTCGTGGGAGACGATTTGGGGAATGCTGTTCATCTGTTACCTGTTACCCGTCACCTGGGCTTGCTGGCAATCAACTCCCTAAGGTTGATCCCGAGCACCCGAATAGTCAAGAAATAGGTCCCCGCGCCCACCACCACCCATAGGGTCAATCGGCCTACCCGTTCGAAAATGCTGGCATTTAACCAGATATTCAGATCGTCACTGCCCCACAGAAGCACTGCGGCCATGGCCACGCAGGCCACCATCAAACGCCCCAAAAAACTCCACCAACCGGGCAAGGGTGTAAAAACATTTTCACGGCGCAAATACCTGTATAACAACCCAGCATTGAGGATGGCTGCAATAGAAACCGCCAGGGCCAGACCAGCATGGGCCAGGGGCAGAAACAGGGCCAGACTGAGAATGATATTCATCACCATGGCCACTACTGCAATCTTGGCCGGGGTGCGGGTATTCTGGCGGGCGTAGAAGCCTGGGGCCAGAACCTTGACCAGGATAAAGCCCGGTAAACCCACCGCAAACGCCATCAGACTTTGGGATGCCATCTGAACATCGTAGGGCGAGAACTTGCCGTATTGAAACAACGTGGTCAACAAGGGCCCTGCCAAAACGATCAGCCCCACGGTGGCAGGCAGGGCAATGATAAAGGCCCAACGCAGGGCCCAATCCAACAAATCTGAAAACGCCTGCTTGGATTGGCGGGCATGTTTACGCGACAGGCTAGGTAGAATCACCGTGGCCAGGGCAATGCCAAACACCCCCAAGGGGAATTCCATCAAGCGATCAGAGTAGAACAACCAGGATACGCCACCAGTCATTAAGAACGATGCCAACCAGGTGTTAACCAGCATGTTCACCTGGGCCGCAGAACTGCCCACAATGGCCGGACCCATGAGCCTCAATACCTTGCTCACCCCAGTGTGGGCCGTCCACAGGCGGGGCCGGGGCAACATGGTGGTCTTGCCCAAGAACGGAATCTGAAACAACAGTTGCACCACACCGGCGGCAAACACCCCCCAGGCCAGGGCAATAACGGGTTCATCTATCAATGGCGCAAAGATCAAGGCGGCCGTAATCAGACACAGGTTGAGCAGCACCGGAGTGAAGGCAGCGGCACCAAATCGGCCGTAGGTATTGAGGATACCCGCCGCCATGGACACCATGGAGATAAAGAACAAATAGGGAAAGGTGATGCGCAGCAATTGCACGCTAAGATCAAACTTGTCGGGCTCGTCGACAAAACCAGAAGCCAACACGGTGATGATCCAGGGCGCCGCCAGCACCCCCACCAAGCTGGTGACAAACAGGGCCAAGCCTAGAGTCCCGGCCATGCGGTCTACGAATAACCGTGCCTGAGTGACGGATTTTTTATCCTTATATTCTGTCATCACTGGCACAAAGGCCTGAGCAAAGGCCCCTTCCCCAAAGATGCGGCGAAAGAAATTGGGAATGCGAAAGGCCACATAGAAGGCATCTGCGGCCACCCCGGCGCTGGCGCCGATGATGTTGGCGAAGACCACATCCCGGATCAGGCCGCTGACCCTGGAAACCAGGGTCATGCCCCCGGTCAGGGCGGTGGATTTGAATAATTTTGCTGACAATGTAGTAATTTCCCTGTTTTTATTGCCCTCCACTATATCGGCCCGGCCCCGCTACACCAAATTCATCCCCTGTTTTGGCCCCCCATATCTCCCTGGGGACCCCAGCCATTGACAAATACCCTAAAAAACCGGATAGTTGCGCGCCTTCTGGTACCTATAGAACCGAATATTTGAGGACAATCCATTGGCCAACACCCCCCAAGCCAAAAAACGCGCCCGGCAGAACGATAACCGACGCGTCCACAACCATGCCATCCGCACCCGCATGCGTACCGCCATCAAGGGCTTTCTAAAGGCCGTGGAGGCCAAAGACAAGGATGCCGCTAGCGCCGCCTACAAAGCGACCGTCTCCTTCGTCGACCGGGTGGCCAACAAGGGCCTGCATCACCGCAATCGGGCCGCACGGCTCAAGAACCGTCTCAATAATCGCCTGCGCAATATGGCGTAGTGTTGGCAAGACATTGAATTAAAAAGCCGGTCTGTAACCGGCTTTTTAATTGGAAAGGTGAAACGCCCTTAGCAAGCAGCGATACACTGTCATTAAGGGAATCCTTGTCATTCCGAGCGCAGAGAGGAATCTAATCCAGCTCACGATTTTCTAATCCGTCAAGGCAGGCATTGGGAGCAATAAACTAGAGACCCACATCCTCTTGCACGTAGAGATTCCTTGGCTCCCTGCCGTGAGCCTCGGGATGACAAGGGGTATCTTTATTCATGGGCTACGGAAAAACAAGGTACCTCGACACCTGAGGAATCTCGATCTTCCCTCACAAGGAATCCTAAAAAAACATCCTTAAACCAACACCAGATTATCCCGGTGGATCAGTTCAGCTTCGTCCACGTAACCCAGGATTTCCTTAATACTCTCGCTGGAATGGCCAGCGATGCGCTGAGTCTCATTGGCACTATAATTCACCAGACCTCGGGCCACTTCCTGCCCGTTGGGATCCAGACACACCACCAGTTCGCCACGGCTGAAGCCGCCGTCCACGTGGGTGACCCCTACCGCCAACAGGCTACGGCCATCTTCTCTCAACACCTCCACCGCACCATCATCTAAGGTTAACCTGCCCGATACCTGCAACTGGCCCGCCAACCACTGCTTGCGGGCGGCGATGCGATTGGTGGCAGGCCACAACACCGTACCCACCTCCTTACCCGCAGCAATACGAAGCAGCACATCCTTCTCGGTCCCTGCGGCAATGACCGTAGCGGCGCCGGATCGTGCTGCCTTGGCCGCCGCCTGGAGCTTGGTCACCATGCCGCCGCGACCCAGGCTGCCTCCGGTGCTGGCCATCCCGGCCAACGTGGTATCCCCGGCATCAGCTTCACGGACCAGCTTTGCATCACCGTGCTGACGTGGATCTTTATCATAGAGCCCGGCCTGATCGGTGAGGATCACCAACAGATCGGCCTCGATGAGGTTGACCACCATGGCCGCCAGGGTGTCGTTATCACCAAAACGGATCTCATCCACCACCACGGTGTCGTTTTCGTTCACCACCGGAATCACCCCCAGATCGAGCAAGGTGCGCAGGGTGCTGCGGGCATTGAGGTAGCGGGTGCGGCCAGCCAGATCGTCGTGGGTGAGCAATACCTGGGCGGTATGCAGGTCATAACGTTGAAACGCCGATTCATATTCCTGAATCAAGCCCATTTGACCCACCGCTGCGGCGGCCTGTAACTGGTTTACAGTGCCAGGGCGCTGCTGCCAACCCAGGCGCTTCATCCCCTCCACCACTGCACCGGAAGACACCATGATCAACTCGATGCCCTGGCGCCGCAGCACAGCCATCTGATCGACCCATTGGGCGATCGCCTGCTGATTGAGACCCTCCCGGGTATCGGTTAGCAGGGCACTGCCAATCTTCACCACCCAGCGGCGGGTGTGGACTATGTCATGGCGTGTATTCATCGCCTTCTACACCTTCACGGTTTTGTGCCTCGAGTTTACGCACCGCACGTTCGTTCAACCAATCCATGATCTTGCCCATCAGCGACTTGCAACCCTCACCGCTGACAGCGGAGATGCGAAATACCGGCCCACTCCAGCCCAAGTCCTGGATCAGGGCGGAACAGCGTGTCTCACGCTCCACCTCACTTAGGGTATCCATCTTATTGAGCACTAGCCAGCGCTCGGTTGCGACCAACTCTTTACTGAAATGTGCCAACTCTGTCACGATCTGTTCGACGTCCCGTTTCAGGTCACCGCCACCACCATAGGGTGACATATCCACCAAGTGCAGGATCAGACCGGTACGTGACAGGTGACGGAGAAACTGTATCCCCAGCCCTACCCCCTGAGAGGCGCCTTCTATGAGACCGGGGATATCGGCGATCACAAAACTACTGCCGACCCCCAGGCTCACCACCCCAAGCTCGGGGTGTAGAGTGGTGAAGGGATAATCAGCGACCTTGGGCCGGGCCTGGGACACCGCACTTAATAAAGTCGATTTACCCGCATTCGGCATGCCTAGCAGGCCCACATCGGCCAACACCCGTAGCTCCAGTTGCAGGCCACGTTGCTCACCGGGCTTGCCCTTGGTGATGCGCCGGGGTGAGCGATTGGTGCTGGACTTAAAATGCACATTGCCTAGGCCTCCACGGCCCCCATTGGCCACCAACAGCCGTTGACCCTCGGTGGTGATATCACCGATCAACTCACCAGTGCCAGTATCGGTCACGATAGTACCCATAGGCACGTCAATCACCAGGTCCTCGCCACTCTTTCCGGTGCGTTGACTGCCTGCGCCACCGGCGCCGTTTTGGGCCTTAAACTTACGTGCGTAGCGAAAGTCCGACAGGGTATTGAGATTACCCACCGCCTGCAGGATCACATCACCGCCGTGACCGCCGTCACCGCCGTCGGGGCCACCCTTGGGAATATACTTTTCACGCCGAAAACTGAGGCAGCCGTGGCCCCCATTTCCCGCAAGTACATCAATAGTGGCTTCGTCAACGAATTTCATATTAAAAAAGATACAAGAGGCAAGAATCAAATGACTATGATCCAGGGAACCTCTGATTTATTCCAGTTCCGTCATTCCCGCGAAAGCGGGAATCCATTAATACATTGATTTTACTGCTCTGGATTCCGGCTCTTCGCTTTGCTACGGCCGGAATGACGACAATCAGAGTTTCCCTAGATGATGCGTGCATAAGAAGCGACAAAATCTCATATTACATACTTGTATCTTGAAGCTTGTCTCCTGTATCTCACAATAAAAAACCCCGCCATGTTGCCAAAACGGGGTTTTTAAAACCGTTGAAAACGTGCCTACTCGGCGATAATGCTCACAATTTTGCGACTCTTGGGGCCCTTGACCGCAAATTGGACCTTACCGGCAGTCTTAGCAAACAGGGTGTAGTCTCTACCCATGCCCATATTGGCGCCGGGATGAAAAGTTGAGCCCCGCTGGCGCACGATGATGTTACCTGCCAGCACCTGCTCACCGCCGTAACGCTTGACGCCGAGTCGCTTGGAAACTGAATCACGGCCGTTTCTGGAACTACCGCCTGCCTTTTTATGTGCCATCGGGTATTACTCCTGACTAAAATTACTTCTTGTCTTTTACGGTGGATTTTTTGGCTGCCTTTTTCTTGGGTGCCGCCTTCTTGGGCGAAGCCTCCTTGACGGCAGCCTTCTTCTTCGGCGCAGCCTTGGCTTCCTTCACCTCAGCTTCGGCCTTGGGCGCCGTCTTCTTGGAAGACTCTTTGGCAGACTTCTTGGCAGTCTGGGGTTTGGCCTCTTTACCGGCTATCTGGGTAACCTCCAGCTCTGTATAGTTCTGGCGATGGCCCATTTGTTTACGTGAATCCTTGCGCCGGCGCATCTTGAAGACCAGGATCTTCTTGGCGCGGCCGTGGCCACGGACTGTGGCGGTCACGGTGGTGCCGGACAGATAAGGTGTACCTACCTTGATGTCACTGTCGTCGGCAACCATCATAATCTTGTCCAGCTCAATGGTGTCACCGGCCTTCGCTGTCAGGGTCTCGACCCTGAGCACATCACCCACAGCGACACGATACTGCTTGCCACCGCTCATAAAAACCGCGTACATGGTTGTTTCTCCGAGGAAAATTCTTTAGCGGACAGACCGGGGAGATACCACCCCGGTTGCTACGAAGGCGCGGATTTTAACGGTCGGGGCCCTGGCGGTCAAACCGAAGTTAAGCAAAATACAAGAAATTATTGAAACTTTTGCCCATCCACGGCATGCTGCACCCCATACCCATAGTGGATTAACCCACCAGCCTGATTTTGACCTACCGGGAACCAACCCAATTAATCGATTAGCCATGCCAGCGCTCCATCTCCAAAGCGCGGTCTCCGAGGCCGTTAGCAGTGCCCCTATTGACCAGATTCGAGCCGTGGTCCAGTCTGACATGGCGGCTGTGGACCGGCTCATCGAACAACGATTGCACTCGGATGTAGCCCTGATCAACCAATTAGGAGCCTATATCGTCAAATCTGGTGGCAAACGCCTGCGCCCCCTGGCCCTGCTGCTCAGCGCCGGGGCCTTTGGCTATACCGGTCCCCACCATATTACTCTGGCGGCCGTTATCGAGTTTATCCACACCGCCACCCTGCTCCACGACGATGTCGTCGATGCCTCCAGCATGCGCCGTGGCGAATCCACTGCCAACGAGGTCTGGGGCAATCAAGTCAGCGTCTTGACCGGTGATTTCTTGTATTCCCGCTCCTTCCAGATGATGGTGGAGACCGAAAATATGCAGATCATGGCGATCATGGCCGACACCACCAATACCATCGCCGAGGGAGAAGTCATGCAGCTCCTTAATAGTCACTCCCCCGACACCTCTGAGGCCCAGTATCTGGACGTAATCCGGTGCAAAACGGCCAAGCTGTTTGAGTCCGCATCCCTGTTGGGTCCCGTCATTGCTGGCGCAGACGAAGTCCAGCAGCAGGCCATGGCCCAATATGGTCTGCACTTGGGCACCGCCTTCCAAATCGTCGACGACATGCTGGACTTTACCGGCGACACCGAGGCCTTGGGCAAGAATGTAGGCGATGACTTGGCCGAAGGCAAAACGACCCTGCCCATCATCCATGCCCTAAAACACGGCACTGCGTCACAACAGGCCTTTTTGCGTCAGGCCATTGAGCATGGCAGCCTGGAACAAATCGACGAAGTCACCGCCGCCATTGAATCCACCGGGGCCCTTGCGTACACTGCACGCCGCGCCGAGGAAGAGGCCATGCTCGCCAAAGCAACCCTGGCAGACATACCCGAGTCTGAATACAAACAGGCACTATTAGAGCTTGCCGACTTTTCCATCGACCGTAGTTTTTAAACTGTAGGTCGAATTTCAATCCGGCGCACGTCGGTTTAAAACCTGGCCTACTTTAGACATCACAAGTACGGGGTGTAGCTCAGCCTGGTAGAGTACTGCCTTCGGGAGGCAGGAGCCGGAGGTTCGAATCCTCTCACCCCGACCAATAAAACAACAAGTTAACACGCTATACTGGCCATCAAAGGCCTATGTACGAACTTCTGTGCATAAATGAGGTAATTGCTAAAGTTTTGATATTGTTTTACCGCTGATTCGAGAATTGATGCTACTTTACTTGGAGATGTGCAGTTAAGGCGATCATAAAATCAGACGGTCGCCTGATCCCCTTTCTTGGTCAACCAGGCCTTACGATCCCCGGCACGCTTCTTGGCCAGCAGCAGATCGAGTACCTTCTTTGTCGTGTCGCCGGGTTTGGCGGTGAGTTGTACCAAGCGACGGGTATCGGGATTCATGGTGGTCTCCCGCAATTGCATGGGGTTCATTTCTCCCAAACCCTTGAAGCGCTGCACATTGATCTTGCCCTTGAGTTTTTCCGCTTCGATTCGTTCTAACACGCCCTTCTTTTCCTGGTCATCCAGGGCATAGTAAACATGCTTGCCCACATCAATGCGGTACAGGGGCGGCATGGCGATATACACGCGACCGGCCACCACCAAGGCAGAAAAATGGCGCACGAACAAGGCGCACAACAGCGTTGCGATGTGCAAGCCATCTGAATCCGCATCGGCAAGGATGCAGATCTTGCCATAACGCAGGTTGTCGATATTACTGACGCCGGGGTCTACTCCCAGGGCCACGGCAATATCGTGCACTTCTTGAGAACCCAATACCACCGCAGGGTCCACTTCCCAGGTGTTCAATATCTTTCCCCGCAGGGGCATGATGGCCTGGAACTCACGGTCCCGGGCCTGCTTGGCGGACCCACCGGCAGAATCACCTTCCACCAAAAATAATTCTGTTCGCTCCAGGTCCTGACTGCTGCAATCCGCCAGCTTGCCGGGCAAGGCTGGGCCACTGGATATTTTTTTGCGGGCAACTTTTTTGCCGGCACGCAACCGGGCCTGGGCATTGTCGATGGCCAACTGAGCAATGCGCTCGGCATCGGCGGTATGCTGGTTGAGCCACAGACTCAATGCATCCTTGGTGACCCCGGACACAAACACGGCGGTTTCCCGGGACGAAAGCCGTTCCTTGGTCTGCCCGGAGAACTGGGGGTCCTTGAGCCGCACCGATAGAATGTAATTACACTTGGCCCACACGTCGTCCGGCGCCAGTTTCACCCCACGGGGTAACAGGTTTCTAAATTCACAAAACTCTCGGATGGCCTCGGTCAACCCGGTACGAAAGCCGTTGACGTGGGTCCCCCCTTGAGTTGTGGGGATGAGATTGACGTAGCTTTCGGTCACCGGCTCACCCCCCTCACTCAACCAGGTGATGGCCCAATCCACTTCTTCATCACTACCCTTGTAGCATCCGATAAAGGGCCCTTCGGGCACCCGTTCCACATCCGCCAGTTCATCCAGCAGATAGTCCAATAAGCCATCTTCGTAATACCACTGTTCGTTGTCTTTCTTATTGGCTTCGCTGACGAAAGTCAGGCGCAGGCCTGGGCACAACACTGCCTTGGCACGCAGTAAATGTTTTAGGCTGGGAAGATGAAAATTAATGGAATCAAAAAACTGTGGGTCGGGAAGAAATCGCAATAAGGTCCCTGTGTTGCGGGCGCCAACCTTGCCCACCACTTTCAGGTCCTGAGTCTTGTCGCCCCCGGCAAATTGCATGGTGTATTCTTTAGCGCCGCGCCGCACCCGCACCATGAGTGCCTTGGACAGGGCATTGACCACCGACACCCCTACACCATGCAGACCCCCCGAAAATCGATAATTTTTGTCGGAGAACTTCCCCCCCGCATGCAGGCGGGTCAGGATGACCTCGACACCGGACACCCCTTCGTCCTTATGCTTATCCACCGGCATGCCACGGCCATCGTCCTCGATCGTCATGGAGCCGTCTTTATGCAGGGTCACATCGATACGTTTGGTGTGACCGGCGATGGCCTCGTCGATACTGTTGTCAATGACTTCCTGGGCGAGATGATTGGGCCGATCGGTATCGGTATACATGCCTGGCCGCTTACGTACCGGCTCAAGACCAGTCAGTACCTCAATCGCTGAGGAATCATAGGCCTGACTCATGATGTGCTGTGCAACTCCCTACGACAGTATTGGCTAATGTTTATCAGGGTTCATTATCTAGTATATCGTACTTAATTCTACGCACGATATCGCGAGGCGACCTGGCATACTCATTCTCGGCGCACAGATAGTCACGGGCAAGATTATAACGATATGGACTCTGGCCCCAATAGCGAAGGGGTTGCCACTTTGGGTCAGAAATGGGCTTCCACTTGCCCTCTGGGGTACCGTAGGCATAAGTCTTGTATTGCTGGGCATCGCAGCGAATGCCTTCGAAAAAGACGTTACGCGCCCCGGAGGTCGATTCAATCACGTAGGCGAATCTCACCACTTTATCCTTACCCAGGGTCACTGACCGGCTATCTACAAATAAGCGTCCGCGGTCAGTGGGTGAACCCGCAACCTCCATAAGGTTGCGGTCCTTGGGATAAGCGGGGATCTGGGTTTCGCCTTCGTTCCAATACTTGACCAGGCTCGGATTAAACTCGAATTTATACTCCGGGTCCTCCATGTGACTGTCTGACCGGGCTGGAGCAACGGCAACACACGTAACCAAGAACACAAAAATAGAAAAACACGGACGCAATGACATCACAAAGACCTAACTAACAGTAATTTAGGCGTCCATTATAGCGCCTTTAGCGGCCCAATTCAGGCAAGATCCTGAGACAATGAGGCGCGTATGGTTTCTGGGACGGGATCACTTTGGTGACAATAGGCCTCATGCTCAATACCCACCGCGATGGGTTGGTCGGCCTTGGCCGAGGCAACCATCTCGGGGGACAACTCAAACCGAAGAAAATGCACCGAGGATGTTTTTTCGCTGTTCTCTCTTTCCATGTCTTCGTCCGCGATAGCCCAGACATGCTCATGGCCGGCCACCTTGACCCACACCCGGCTCTCAATGCCCTTCATACTTTCAAGCGCCGTCTTACGCTCAGCTTCATCCTCGAACTCAATCATGAAGGTGGCCTTCCAGTTACTGCCATCGGGAATCAGGGGATTATAGGTAGAAAGTTCCTCATCGATTGCATCAGACTCAGAGATGCGCTCGACCCGCAGCATTTCCTGAACCTGATAGAGCATGGTCGTGCGATCTTCAAAATACAAAGTGGCATGAGGCCCGATCTCCACCCTGCGTTCTTTCTTGTGGGCCATGACCACGCCACGAAATTCATTACGACGTTCGGCATAATCTTCGAGACTCAATAACTCTTGGCGCGTCAATTTTTGCATCTCAAACTCCGGGCAGGCGTTGGCCAGTTAAAACGGTGGGATTATTTGGGTTTATTCACCACGGAGGACACAGAGGTCGCGGACCTCGGTTACCCCTTGAGGGGTAGAAAAAAGATGTGGACTGTCACTCTGTGTCCTTCCAGGTGACAAATTTCTAAGTCATTGATTTATATGCTAGCTTAGAATCTTGTCACTTGTAGATCTGCGGCCGCGCAGCGG